>JABHNP010000223.1 GCA_018694455.1 Planctomycetaceae bacterium
AGTTCAGGATCGTTCTGAATGTTGAGCCACCTGAGTAAGAATTTCAAAACCTTTGATTTTGCTCGATTGTCTTTGAGCATGCGATAAGCCTGTTGGCGAATCTGCTTATCGGTAACGAGTTTGTTGCTTTGGGCAGCAGATTCAAGGCTTTTGTCAGGAATTGAATCCCATAAACCGAATGACAGCTTAGCCGATGTATCAAACGAAGAAAGCAACTCGGTATTTTGGATGGCTACTCCATGATAGAGGAACAAGGGTGATGTAAGTGTTCGGAGTAACGACAGTCGGAGTGCTGCGTCAAGATTTGATGCTGTCGAAAAAGAATCAGAAACAATCTGCGTGTGGAGTTCTTGGGAAAGTGGCCTACGAAAAGCCTTCTTCGCAAAAAGTGATGCGAAATCCTCAAGCTTCTTTTTGCGGTCGGGTGCATTACGACCAACGCGTGCAAGTTTGTCAGCATGCTCTAGGCAGTAGTCCGCTGTGTCTATTGCTGCTGCAGTTGTGGCAGCAAGCCACTCCTGCGACACCCGGCTTCCACGTTCGTATCCTAGTGATGCGTCGTCTGGCGGAAAAGAAGTTGTAAGAACATACACCTCAGGGCTTGTTTTCGGAGACAAGCATCGTTCCGGAATTACCTCAACCACACCATGTGGTGGACTCCAGAGTAATTCAATAAATGCTTCCTTGTTTTGATCATCTTGGCCTTGCTTTGCAACACCCTGCCGACCCTTTGAGAATTCGATCAAAAGTGGAACAGTTCGATCACCAAGAAGCGTACAAGTTGCTCGATACTCTTCCTTATCCCCAGACTTGACCGTGGCATCAATGAGCGGTTTGTTTGAATCCCCATCGTTTATAAAGACTCGTACCGCCTGGTCTGTTCGGACAATGAATTCATAGCGTCCTGTCTCAGGGGGGATCACTGATCCTTCCCATCGGATCGAGAATCGGTCGGCCTGAATTTGCTCCGGTGCCGGACTTTCTGTTCCGAACGAAAAGGCAATCTTTGGATCGATCCGGTCTAAAACACGTGAGCCTTTACTAAACTTCTTTGAGTCAAAGTACTCACCGCAAAGGCCTTTTTGTTGATCAACGTTTGGGGATGAATTACGAAAGCTTCCAATGATATCAGCCAGAGACTCTTGCATTTGTTGTACGGTGAGTCGTGAAAGATTTAATCGTTGAGGTTTGTTTTTTTCTTGCGCAATAATTGAGTAAAAAGATGAATGAATTGTTTTAGCGATGAGATCGGCTTCTTTACCAGTCACCTGTGATGGGTTGCCATCGGGCATTGTCTCGTCTATGTAATGAGCAAGTTGATTGACGGAAAGATTGCCGAGTAGTGGGTCTGGGTATGATTCGCTTCCCTCGCCGCGAAGTCCATGGCAGCTGCTGCAGTGTTCCTTAAATAATGAAATTCCTTGCTCTTCATTTGCAAGTACACAGCCAGCAAAAAGAGCACAAAGAAAAGAGATAATGAAGCCATATTTTTTTTTGGGCGTTACCATGCCAGCACTACCGTTTACGGATATTTTTTTGCTTACCATGTGGCGTTGTCACGGTTTCCAAGTGGCGTGCGGTCAGATTCCTAACGGCATTCTCATTCCTGTCTGCTTGATTTCGATGTCAAAAAAACATTTCATATCAAAAAACAATCATGACAAAATTTGGTTTTGACGCGGTTCGCATCGGCCACCGCGGAACGTTGAGAACCATTGGTTCTTTTATTAAATAGACTGAATTTTCAAAACATAGCATGAGTTTGTGAAAACTAGTCGCTGTAGTCCTCAGTTCTGGCAAACACGAGTCGGCCGGCTGACGTTTGGAGTGTGCTTGTGACGCTCACGGTGGCAGATCGGCCAATCATTTCACGGCCGTGTTCGACAACAACCATTGTGCCATCATCAAGAAATCCGACGCCCTGACTAGGTTCTTCACCCTGTTTTACAATTTTGACGTCAATCATGTCGCCAGGGACATAAGAAGGTCGTAGAGCCACAGCAATGTCGTTGACATTTAATGCAGGCACGCCACGAACACCAGCGATTTTTACCAGAGTTGGTTCATTTGTGATGACGCGTCCACCAAGGTTACGAGCAAGTTCAACAATTTCAGAT
Organism: Planctomycetaceae bacterium; assembly: GCA_018694455.1. Taxonomy (GTDB): domain Bacteria; phylum Planctomycetota; class Planctomycetia; order Pirellulales; family UBA1268; genus UBA1268. The sequence continues at coordinate 2,118 of JABHNP010000223.1, forward strand.
TCAATAGATTGGCCTTGGGTTGATGAACCGGGATGGCTGAGGATTTCTACATCAATAGTTGGCGTATTACGCAGTCTTGAGAGAACGTCAAGTCCTCGTCTACCTCGCATCCGTTTTGGTTTTTCAACAGCATCTGAATCTTGCTGAAGGTCTTCCATAACTGATCCCGGTACAACGAACCGGCTCTGAAA
>JABHNP010000273.1 GCA_018694455.1 Planctomycetaceae bacterium
ATGAAATTGACATCACCCGGCCACCGAGGCACGAGATGCCAGTGGAGATGGCCCGGTACGCCTGCGCCGGCGACCTGACCGAGATTAAGCCCAATGTTGAATCCTTGTGCTTCTAAGGTTCGAGTGAGTCGTTGGCACCATATGGCGAGAAGCTGTTGTAAGTCGAGCAAGACTGATGCATTGATATCAGGCAGAGTAGCCTGATGCTTAAGGGGAGCAATAAGGAGATGCCCGTTTGTATACGGATATCGATTAAGAATCACGACGCTTTGATCAGTTCGGTCTACCACACCAATGTCACGGTCATAGCTTTTAGGCAATGCCGCAGCGCGGCACAGAAAACAGCTTTTGTCAGCATCTGGACGCCACGTGTCCGGATCCGGTAATACCCCGGTTTCGTCATTTCCCTTGATATAAGACAATCTCCACGGAGCCCACAAGGTGTCAGGATGTTTGGAGTATTCAGGCATAGGTCTTTGTTGAAGAATAAAACATAGCTACCTTTAACCTATGGTAACTAAATCTTGGGAAACGTGGCGCTTCCGGTAGATAGAATCGATTGAGTGCCGTGACTACATTGGCAGGTGTACTGTTAGAGAGGAGAAAGTTCGTGACCTTCAAAGTCGACTTAGATGTGTTTGCTGGGCCACTCGACTTATTGTTGTATCTCGTGAAAAAGCACGAGGTGGATGTCACCGAAGTGCCTATTGCCAAGGTGACGGAAGAATTTATTGCCTACCTTGAAATATTGGAGGAGTTGGCGATAGATCAGGTAGGTGAATTCGTTGAGCTGGCCAGTGTCTTGCTAGAGATTAAGGCAAGAGCTCTTGTGCCTCGCCCGGAAGAACAAGAGGAGGTAGTCGAGCCCATTCGTGAGGATCTGGTTGAGAAATTACTTGAGTACAAGCAATTTCGAGATGCGGCAGTGCTTCTGGAAGACCGTGCACGGGAATGGGAAGCTCGATTTATACGTTCCCATACGGAGGAGTTGCCACGGAAGGGACCGCCAGCGACAATTCATTTTGCTGATGTGCAAGTATGGGATCTTGTTGGCGCCCTAACGCGTGTCCTTGAACGTCAGGAACGGAGAAGGCCGCGTCAAATTATTCAAGACGATACGCCGATTGAAGTCCATATCGAGAGCATTGAACGAATGCTGAAGGACAAAGGGAAAGTGGCGTTTACAACACTTTTTGATGCTGACATGCCAAGAATGCGCATAGTGGGTATTTTTCTTGCGGCATTAGAGCTTGTTCGCCGTGGCAACTTACTTACAAGACAGGAACAACTGTTTGATGAAATTTGGTTGGAGTATCGCTCGCCAACAGAGGCAACATCAGAGGGGCTTTCATGATTGAAAATGCTCCTGTTCGCGCACTCTCGCATAAAGGGTTGACGATTGAAGGTTATTCTCGAGCAGCTGTCCAGAGTTACTGGCGGGTTCCTGAACTTAAGCTCGGCTTTGACCTCGGCGGCCAGCCTTGGGGGTTTATGGCAACATCGACATGGTTCATTAGCCATACACACCTTGACCATATTGCAGCGCTGCCGGTGTATGTTGCGCGTCGCCGCATGATGAAAATGGATCCACCAACAATCTATGTTCCAGAGAAAGCAATTGGACGAATCGAGCGACTTTTGCGGGCTGTGGAAGATCTCGATAAAGGTCGACTGCCCTGCACGCTTTTGCCTGCTTGTCCAGGCGTAGAGATCGAACTATCTCGTGAGCATGTTGTGACTGTGTCGAGTACGTGCCACACACTTCCAAGCGTAGGCTACGTTGTTTGGGATCGACGCCGCAAACTCAAAAATGAATACCAAGGATTCACTGGGGATCAGATTCGTGATTTAAGATTATCAGGTGTTGATGTCACGGACGAGGTGCGAACCCCGCTTGTTGGGTACTTGGGCGACTCGAATCCTGATGGACTGGATCGATGTCCAGCAATGTACGAAGCGATGATTCTCATCGCGGAGATGACATTTGTTGCAAAAAGTCATCGTCGTGAAAACATTCATAAATATGGCCACATGCATCTGGAAGACTTTCTTGCTCGTCGTGAACAATTTCAGAATGAGGTAATCATTGCGGCTCATTATTCTACGAGATACACGGACGACCGTATCCAACGTATTTTGTCAAAAAGGCTACCGGACTTACTTGATGGTCGCCTTCAGGTGTGGTTGTGAAAGGCGATATTCGACACGCTTACGTTCATGTGCCGTTCTGTCGCCACCGCTGCGGGTATTGTGATTTTACACTTGTAGCAGGACGAGACGACCTCTTCGAAGACTACTATACAGCCCTCGGTATTGAGTTGAAGCGTCTCGCACAGCCAATCGAATTGGATACGCTTTATCTTGGGGGCGGAACCCCGTCGCATTTAGGACCTGAAGGGATACGGCATTTATTTGATGTGTTGCATGATGTCTTGCGTCCAAAATCTGCTGCTGAAGTAACGATTGAAGCAAACCCTTTAGATGTCTCAGAAGCTACAGTAGAGGCATTTCACAGGTGTGGAATTAATCGAGTGAGTCTTGGGGTGCAGTCACTTAACGCATTGACGTTGAGCACGCTTGATCGAGATCATCGAGAGGGCGATGTAAGGCAAGTGATGCATCTCTTATTGGACTCAGGCTTCACAGTGAGTGTTGATCTTATTATAGCCGCGCCGGAGCAGACGCTCGATGCCGTTGGGCGGGACCTCGAAGCAATTACCTCTCTCGGTGCCCAGCATATTTCTGTGTACTGCTTAACGTGGGAGCAAGGAACTGCTTTTTGGGGGAAGCGTGCTCGAGGAACTCTTACCCCCGTTGCTGAAGATGTTGAACATAAAATGTTTGAATTAGCGATAGATCGATTGTCATCCTCAGGATATCAGCAGTATGAAGTTTCCAACTTTGCTCAACCAGAAATGGCATGCCGTCATAATGAAGCGTATTGGGACTGTCGGCCGTGGGAAGCCTTTGGTCCGGGGGCGGCACGATTCGACGGACAGAATCGAACAACAAATATAAGAAGCACGAGTGCTTGGATGAAAAATCTTATTGCTGGCAAAGGTGTGACTGGAGACATCGATGCCATGACTACAGAAGGAGCGGCAAGAGAAAGACTTGTTCTTGGTCTTCGACGCCGACGTGGGGTAGGACGCATGTCATTTTTTCAACAAAGTGGCTTCCAAGTCGATGATTTGGCAAAGAAGCCAATTCAAGAATGGGTTGCTGCGGGCTTTGCAGAAGATGACGGTGAGCACGTTCGGTTGACTCGTTCCGGCATGCTGCTGTCGGACTCGCTTTGGTCAGCGGTGCTGTAGAGGACTAGTCTCTCGTTACTGCAGCAGTCAGTTCAATTAATGCTTTTTTTCCATCGGCAAAGTACATCAATGTATTGTCAGCAGCAAAAAGCGGATTTGGGATTCCTGCAAATCCTGGTGAGAGTGATCGCTTAATGACCACGACGGTCTGGGCTTTGTCGACGTCAAGTATAGGCATGCCTGCAATAGGGCTGTCCGGATCATTTCGAGCGGCAGGGTTCACGACATCGTTAGCCCCAATGACAATAGCTACATCGGTTTCAGGAAAAGAGGGATTGATATCATCCATCTCACGAAGTTGTTCATAGGGAATGTCTGCCTCAGCAAGGAGCACATTCATATGTCCTGGCATCCTGCCTGCGACTGGGTGAATTGCATATTCGACGGTGGTGCCTCTAGCTTCTAGGACATCCGCTAGTTCTCTGACTGCATGCTGTGCTTGAGCAACTGCCAAGCCATAGCCGGGCACAATGACAACACGATCAGCTTGCTCGAGAATCATCGCGAGTTCTTCAGTCTCCGCAGACTTTATTTTGCCATCATATACTTCGTCCGCATCAACGGTTGATGTTGTACCAAGGCCGCCGAATAGAACGCCAAGGAGAGAACGATTCATAGCCTTACACATGATAGCTGTTAAAATCAGGCCACTTGCGCCAACAAGTGATCCTGCAATCACGAGAACTGAATTATCAATAACAAAACCGGCCGCCGCAGCAGCAAGCCCCGAGTAACTGTTCAGAAGGCAGATAACAACAGGCATGTCGGCGCCCCCAATTGGGAGAGTAAGCGTGACTCCCAAAGCAGCGGCAACAAGTACAAGAAGAAGAAAGAAGAGCAGTTGGGACGTGCCGAATACACCCCAGAGAAGGAAAAAAGCGGTAATTGCCAACGCAAGATTAATCCATTGCCTGTTTGGGTTGTCCCATGGTTTCTTAAATTGTGGAAGCTCTTGAAGTTTTCCGAATGCGACAAGACTCCCGGTCAAGGTCACCGAGCCGATAAAGCATGCTAGGCCAATAGCTATTGCAAATTGAGTCCAAGGTTCAAGGGAAGCCGCTGCGACCGCTTGGCGAGTACTCTCCTCAAATCTGGAAACTGCTCGGGTACTTGTCAATTCAGCTGCCGCAACAAGCATTGAGGCTGCTCCGCCAAATCCATTAAGAAGAGCGACCATTTGAGGCATTCCCGTCATTGGCCAACGAATTGCCATTGTTGCACCAATGCCACCTCCAATAGCGGCGAACACAATCAGCATCAAAAGTGGCCAGATGCCATATTCAGCAATACTCATAGTCACTGGCTGTTCAAAGCACGCCGCCAATATTGCGATAGCCATGCCGGTGGCACCAAGGAGATTGCCACGCACAGCCGTGCGAGGACCACTCATTTGCTTGAAAGCGACAATGAACAACATTGAAGCAGTGAGGTAGGCGAGATTAATCCAGGCCTGACTCGACATAAGAAATCCTTTTTAGATTACAGAAAGTGTGGAAGTGATAAACAACCGGGC
>JABHNP010000388.1 GCA_018694455.1 Planctomycetaceae bacterium
TCGATCCATGACGCTTGGCATTCTCACGCAGAACATGGGCGGCCATTTCTATGACTCAATTGCACAAGGAGCCATTGAGGGTTTAGCAGACTCTGGTTACACACCACTTTTTGTTGATGGAGGTTGGCAACACACCAGAGAAGTTGCTTCCATAGAAGCCCTTCTCTCACGCAAGGTGGATGGTTTATTGGTAGTCGGTGGGAGAATAGGTGCTTCAACACTTGTGAAATACAAAAACCAGTTGCCGCTTATTGTTATCGCACGAGACATTCAGGGTCTCGAGGGGCAGTGTATTTCAGTCAACAATAAGCAGATCGGTTATTTGTCAACAAAATATCTTCTTGAGGAGCAGCATTCACGAATCGCATTTATTCACGGAAAAGAGAATCATCCTGATGCTCAGGATCGTTTTGCTGGTTATTTGCAAGCTTTGAGAGAGGCTGGGATCAGTCAATCTGAAGAACTTGTTTATCACGGAGACTTTAGTGGACAGGCTGGACTCAAGGCTGTGAATCATCTTCTTGATCAGGGTATTTATTTTAGTTCGATAGTAGCAGCAAATGATATGGTTGCATTTGGTTCGAGACTGGCACTTTATCGACGTGGTATTCGTGTCCCAGAAGATATTTCAATCATTGGGTGTGATGACCAAGAGGAGGCCGCCTTGATGCCGCCACCACTCACGACTGTACGGCAACCTTCTTATGAAATGGGTGTTGCAGCTGCCAAAGCACTTCTTTCTTTAATAACTACGAAAGAATGTGAGTTGCCCAAATTAGAGCCAGCACTACAGATTCGGGAAAGCGTTAGCCAATTTACTGGGTCATGATTCAAAGATGCAGAGATGTCAGATTATCTTTGAATAAATTATTCTTTTAAATCGAATAGTCTTCTCAGTGCTTCTAAGAGGCCATGAGGTGGACCAGCCTTACTTTCGCTCCGAAGGGAAACCATTGGAGGGTGCAGCATTTTCGCCGCGTACCTTTCAAATGCTTGGCGGATTTCCCGCTGGCTATTTGCATCAAGTTCTGGGAGTTTATGAAATAGTCGATCAAGTTCTAATTCGCCTGTTTCTTCCCATCCCGCGCGGAGTTGTTCAATAACCGGTACTGTTGAGCGGTGATGAAGTTCGCCCATGAATCGACGTGTTTCTTCTTCAACAATTGTTAGTGCAGCAGGCAATTCTTTTTGTCGTCTACGACGATTCGAATCACATGTTTGGCTAAGATCATCAATTGAATAGAGCCATACTCCTGGCCTTTCACCGATTCGCGAGTCGAAGTCACGGGGGACTGCAAGATCAAGAATGACAAGGGGACGTCCTTGTCGCTGACCCTCGATTTCTTGATAGAGACTGAGCGATACAACAGGTTCTGGTGCACCGGTCGTACTCACAATAAGATCAGCTTCAACAATCTCATGAGGTAAATTGTTGTAATCACCAGTTTGTGCACCGAGTCGCTCAGCCAATTCTTGAGCTCGTTCGATAGAACGATTGATTATTCGAATATTCCCAGCACCCGCATCACCGAGATAACGAAGAGTTTCAGCAGCCATTTTTCCCGCTCCGATGAGGAGCACGCGTTTGTCATCAAACCTTTCGAAAACACCATTCGCAAAATCAGCCACTGCAATACTTGGGATTGAAAGGCGTTCCCGTCCCACCGCCGTTTCATTGGTCACACGTTTTGCTGCTCTCAAAGCGGCCTGAAAAAGTTCACCTGTGAGAGGTCCAGTCGTGCCGCTTTGTTGAGCTAATTGCCATGCCTGCTTTACTTGCGCAACGATTTGCGGTTCACCGAGCACCATGCTGTCGAGTCCGGCAGCAACACAAAAAAGATGCTTTACAGCAGCTGTCCCCTGTTCACCACCAAGAGCTGTGCCGACATGTGTAGGGTCAACGCCTCTGCATTCAGCGAGAAACATCGCTAATTCATCAGGTGGCGGTGGGCCGCCTTGTTCTCCATCGGCAGCGTAGAGTTCTATTCTGTTGCATGTCGACAAAAGAACAGCTTCGCTACCTGGAAACTGCTGTTGGAAGCGAGCAAGAGCCTGGCTTGCTTGCTCTGATGAGAAAGCAAGTTTTTCACGTAGTTCAATCGGCACTGTCCGGTGATTTCCACCTGCAAAAGTGAGGCTCATGAAGCGTCCTCAACAAGACCAGCTGAAAGAAAAGCACTTTCTTGTGTTGGGGCAAGGCCATGCTGCGTGTTTCCGAGTACACCCCATAAAATTGATAGCGCAAGCATTGTAAGGCTGATGAGTGATAAAACGGCAGTAACTCTCCGGCCGATTGCATGTTGTCGCATAGTTCGTGATGTAACAGCGACGACTATAAGCCATGCGACTAGCGCACCCATTCGAAGAACCACAGGGTCAGTCCAAGGCACACTTCCTATCAAACCACGTTGCTGATTTACAACATTCAATATGATTCCTGACAAAAAGCCAAAGCTTCCAGATGTGGCAGCGATCACTGTCATTCTCGACGACCAGATAGAAAGCTTTTCTAAGCTTGGCATCCGAAATCCTTGAATAGGCGCTTGTTTTCGAGCCAGCCGACCAGCTTGTATGAGCCACATCCCGCCGGCTAAACCACCAAGAACAACAGCGACACTCATGACAAGATTAAAGCTCCCGTGAATAACACCCCAAATCTGCGTTGCAGGACTTTGTGGAAATGGTTCCCGGCTTGAAAGCTCAGCAGCTCCTATGAGAGCTAGCACGACAGGGAGGACAAAAAGACCAACCGGTGTTCTTGGATTCGAGAGTGTCATCCATAGTGATCCAGCCGCTAAAAGCCAAGCGGCTAGCAGGTACCAGTCAAAGGCACTCGATAATGGTATGGAAGGAAGTGTCGTCGAACGCCAGATAAGATAAAGGCTGTGAGCGAAGAGTCCCGCAGTCACAAAACCAATCATCGTGATGCCACGCACCCCAGACCTAAACAAGAGGCGACTTGCTTCAAATATCAAAGCAACACCATAGCTGGCGGCGAAACAGACAACAGAAATTCGTGAGATAAAGTCAGCCATTGGAACCCAATTGAAACCAGTTGCTCACAACCAATATTGCTAGTCTAGATAGAGCACACTATCAGGACGGTACTGAAGCAGTATTAAAACGAATGCAAATACATTGAACCGCTCAATTTTTGACTGAATCAGACTATTTAACTATTTTCCAGAAGGAATTTTCTTATTGTACTCGAGAATACATTAATTTTGAGTTAATGAATCTTACCGTTCACTTACTATACTTAATGCTATGACCTCTCATAACAAAGCTTCAGAGAAAAACCCCCAACCCACAGGCAACGTCGAGGACTCCCTTTTTATGAGGGCTTGTCGTTGTGAATCGGTCGCTCGCCCACCTGTTTGGTTGATGAGGCAGGCAGGTCGTTATCTACCCGAATATCAAGCAATTCGCAGTAAGGTAACATTCTTGGAACTTTGTAAAAATCCAACACTTTCGGCTGAAGTAATGCTAGCAACGGTTGATAGGTTAGGTGTTGATGCCGCAATTATTTTTAGTGACTTGTTGCCAATTTTACAGCCAATGGGACTCGATTTAGAATTTGCTGTAGGCGAAGGTCCGGTTATCCATAATCCCCTTCGGAACCGGACAGATCTTGATCGGTTTCATGAACTTGTTGATGTCGACCCACTCAACTTTGTGTTTGAGACAGTCAGAGCCACGCGTTCTGGCCTTCAAAAAGACCTGCCGGTGATTGGTTTTTCCGGCGCTCCATTCACTTTGGCTGGATACGCTATAGAAGGTGGAACAAGTCGAAACTGGTTACATACAAAAAGATTTATGTTGACTGATCCTGATGCGTGGCATGAACTTATGGGGAGACTTGCTAGAACGATAGGAAGATATCTTCAGGCTCAATTCGACGCCGGCGCGAATGCAGTTCAGGTTTTTGATAGTTGGGTAGGCTGTCTGTCGCCAAACCAATATCGTGAGTATGTCTTACCCCATAGCCGAACGGTCTTGGAATCAGTTGTTGGTCGTGGACCAGTCATTCACTTTGCTGCTGGTAATCCAGCGCTTCTACCATTTGCCGCAGAAGCTGGCGGAACAGTTATGGGTATCGATTGGCGAATTGAATTAGATGAAGCCTGGCGGCAAGTAGGCTTTCATCGCGGCGTGCAGGGCAATCTTGACCCGGCGGTATTGCACGCGACTCCTGACGTTGTTCGACGCCGTACAGAAGATATTCTGAAAAGTGTCGCAGGACGCCCAGGACACATCATGAATCTTGGACATGGCATACTACCAGAAACTCCGGTTGAAAATGTTCTTGAATTTATTGCGACTGTACAACAAAAGTAATAAATTTAGGTGAACAGTATGAAGACAGTGGGAGAATTCTTTGAATATTTTCTGCCTGTGTTTTTGAGTGAATTGGGGTACAACTAAGGGTTGGCTTGTGCGGCACTAGACGGTCTCGCTGTAGCTAATTTTATATTTATCCATTCGCTAAAAATTGATACAAACTATGACCACTCTGGAGCAGCGTCTCTTTCATCTTTTTAATCCACGTGATCGCAAGAGAGCACGTGGCCTTATCCCAGAAAAAGTAATCTGTCCTCGCGTTGGCCAGGTTCAGGCAACACTTTCAAGTGATGATGGGACAAGCCATGAAGTTCTGCTAGAGCTCTCGGCAAATCGACGCGGTGGTATGATTCTCGAAAGTCGTTGCACAAGTCCTGATGGGCGAGCTGGCAAGCCATGTGCACTCGTTGCGGCGGTTCTACTGGAAGTTGATAGACGTGGTTTGCTTAGTGGTATCGCAGAGCAAACACCAGTGACGCTCGATGTCGTTGCTGATGATATGGAAGATCTCGAGGAATTTGAATCAGAAGATGTTGCGGGTGTGATCCCTGGGAATGAGCCTGATCATCAAGGTTCACTGCAAAATGGTAGCCAACTGCAGCAGAGTCCAATTGGTGAGAATCAATCGAGTCAAAAGAAGGTACGGCAGCCAGCATGGTCGACCGAGCTTGAAAACCGTCGGCGGTTGGTCGAGCCAGCATTACGAACCAGCAGTGTTGTTCTAGGTGGATTGCGAAAAAGCACTGGTACACTGATGTTTCTACTTGATGCAGCATCGGCAGACAGTCGATTCGTTGCTTTGCAGCCATGTCGTATGCCGATTGATGAATCAGGTAATCCAAATGGTCAGCCCAAACCAATCATTATTGGGCCCCAATCAATTTCATTTGGGCATTTTGATGCCGATGAAAGGCGAGTTTTAGCAAATCTCGCTGGCACAACGTCTGGCGAGACACACCATGGGGGTCAGACGCTTGAAGAGCGGACCATGAGTCGGTTCCTCCTGAGCCGACAATCTGCGTCGCAGGATCTTGCAATGCTTTGTGCCGAAGGAAGATTAGTTTTTCAGCCGGAACCTCGTCGTTCACCCGAAACAGTCGTACCTTTAGTATGGGATGCCGGTCGACCTTGGGAATTTGCTTTAATGGTCGAACCCGGTGACGATACAGGCCTTGAAGCATGTCTTGAAAACGACCTTCTTTCCAAGAGTGAGAAGCGAATTTGTCCGAAGAAGGCGAGTCTTCATGGTCTTCTTGTGCGGGGGAGCGAGCGGCAGTCTCTCCAAACACCAAGGTTGATTCTACGAGCTGGATTTATTGTCCTCAATGATCGCTTGTGTCGGCTCGTGATTGATGCAGCAGCCGAAGAGCATCAGACTGAATACTCGGAAAGCGATGAACCCGCGGCTATTCGAGGTTGGATGGAACAATTCGATCGGCGAGGTCCAATTGAACTCTCAGGATCACAGATCGATGGACTGATTGAGCAGCTCGCCTCATTGGCAGATTTACCAAAATTAGAACTGCCGGGATGGACAGGGTGGCAGGTAGAGTCAGGAAAGCCTCAGCCAAAACTAGTATTAGATGATTCACCAAACGTGAAAGATGACCAGCAGGATGAGCTTATCGATCCAGAAGCATCACTTGGTAGGCCGAAGCGTAAGTCACGTAAAAGTAAATCTAAGGTTCAGCTGGGTGGTAAAATTTGGTTTGACTATGGCGGGATTCAAATAGCAGCAGATGATCCCGCAGGTGGTGCGGCCGATGCGGCACGGCGGCGACTTGTCAGGCGAAATAAAATAGCAGAGCGTATAGCGCTAACCGCGCTTCCACGTTTTGGGTTTTCTCCAGTGCGAACCGGACAGGCAAGTGTCATTGAAGAAAATGACATTCCCACACATCACGTTGAGGTCCCTCGTTCACGACTAGACGCTTCGGTATCTCAGCTAGCGAGTGTTGGGTGGGCCGTTGAGGTCTCTGGTCGACGATACCGGCCAGCTGGCAATGTCGCTTGGAATGTGAATAGCGGTATTGACTGGTTTGAGCTTTCTGGATCAATCGACTTTGGTGGTGTAACTGCAGATATGCCTGAACTCCTCTCAGCCCTCGCAAGAGGTGATCGAGCAGTTGATCTCGAGGATGGTTCTCGTGGAATTCTGCCCGCCGACTTTGCGACGCAGCTAGAGCCACTACTGGCACTTGCGCAGCAAAAAGACGGGCGTCTTCGATATGGTCGTATGCAGGCAGCTTTACTCGACGCACTTATAGCTGGAATGCCTCAATCTCGAGTAGATGATGCATTTTCAGTGATTCGTGACGAATTGGCTGCAGGTGGTAGGCCGGAGCCGGAAAATGAACCAGACGGATTTCAGGGTAGTCTGCGCCATTACCAAAAAGAAGGCTTGGGATGGCTTAGCTTCTTGGAGCGACTTGGCCTTGGAGGTTGCCTTGCTGATGACATGGGTCTTGGTAAGACAATTCAGGTGCTAGCGCTCCTTGTAAGAAGGCGACGTGTGCTCCAAGAATCTGGTATAGCTATGCGACCTTCGCTCGTGATTGTGCCAAAAAGCTTGATATTCAATTGGATGGAAGAAGCAAAACGTTTTGCGCCGGAGTTACGACTGCTTAACTACACTGGTCAAGAGCGAACTGATTCAACAGAGACACTAGATCAATTTGATCTTGTTCTTACAACGTACGGAACTCTTCGTCGTGATATAAATCAGCATCGCAAAATTGATTTTGACTATGTCATTCTTGATGAGGCTCAATCAATAAAGAATGCAACAAGTCAGGCCGCAAAAGCGTGTCGCTTGTTGGGTGCGAGGCAGCGATTAGCTCTGACGGGTACGCCAGTTGAAAATCATATTGGTGAGCTGTGGAGTATTTTTGAATTTTTAAATCCGGGGCAGCTTGGGACGGCTGGTCGTTTAAAGAAGTTTCTAGCAGGTGGTCGAGGTAATGGATCAGAACTTGTCGCTCGGGCTGTACGCCCGTACCTCCTTCGAAGAACAAAAACGGAAGTGCTCTCCGATCTTCCTCAGAAAACAGAGCAAACGCTGTTCTGTGAGTTGGGTGATCAACAAAGAAAAGCATATGACGATCTTCGCCAACATTATCGTAATGAACTGACCACGCGAATCGGCCAGCAGGGAATTGGTCGTAGTCGTATTGCCGTTCTTGAAGCCTTGTTACGACTTCGTCAAGCAGCCTGTCACCCAGGCTTGATTGATGCAGCTCGAATTGATGATCCATCTACGAAATTAGATACGTTGTTGGAGCAACTTGATGAGGTGCTTGATGAAGGTCACAAGGTCCTTGTATTTAGCCAATTCACAAGTTTTCTTGCTATTCTTCGGCGAAAGTTAGATGCAAAAGGCCGAACGTATGAATATCTTGATGGGAAGACTACTGATAGACAGAGCCGTGTTGAGAGATTTCAGGAAGATCCGGAATGCCGGCTGTTTCTTGTAAGCCTCAAGGCAGGAGGGCAGGGTTTGAACCTGACTGCGGCTGATTACGTTTATATTTTGGATCCTTGGTGGAATCCAGCAGTAGAAGCTCAGGCAATCGACCGTGCCCATCGTATCGGTCAGACACGTCCCGTTTTTGCCTATCGACTTATTGCCCAAAACACAGTTGAAGAAAAGATACTGGCACTCCAAGACCAAAAACGGGAACTCGCAGCGTCGATCATAAGTGCCGATACCGGTATTCTTTCGGGTCTTACAACGGAAGATGTAGAGATGCTCCTTTCGTAAAATATTTTTGAAATATCTTGAATTTCATAGAATCTTAGTCCATGCGACACATTATTAAGAACGTGGCGCTGTCGTAATAAGAAAGATAAAAGTCTCATGATGCTTTTGGGAGGCATTTTTGGATTGATAATAGAAAGATACGAAGTATCGGTAATGAAAAGTAAATGATGAATTAGTAAAAACACCTTGTGTATCTCTGCGTATTCAAAAATGTCTATTAACGAATCAACTGCGCATCATAAAATTCTCGTTGTAGATGATGAAGAAGATCTTCTCGAATTAGTGCGATATACGCTCGCTAAGGAGGGTCATTCCATCACGTGTGTTGACACGGGTGAGAAAGCTATTGATTCAGTACAACGCAAACTACCAAATCTGATTGTTCTCGACCTAATGCTTCCTGGTATCGATGGTCTTGAAGTATGCCGCCGTTTGAAGAGAGATTCAAAAACACGAGATGTACCAATTATAATGCTCACGGCTAAAAGTGAGGAGCGAGATGTCATCACAGGTCTTGATGGAGGTGCAGATGACTACATTACAAAACCTTTTAGTCCACGAGTGCTTCTTGCAAGAGTAAAGTCGCTTTTACGCCGCAAGGATGTAGAACTTCGTAGTCTACAGGAGACAACGATTCAAATTAGAGACTTAATAATTCATCCCGGTCGGCATGAGGTAACGTTGCAGGGCAATGAACTCAAGTTGACTTATACTGAGTTTGCGCTTCTTCAATTCCTTGCGAAAAGGCCAGGGTGGGCTTATACACGAAGTCAAATTGTTGATGCAGTAAAGGGCGAGGATTATCCTGTCACGGAACGGTCAGTTGATGTTCAAGTAGCAGGTTTGCGTAAGAAGCTAGGCGTATTTGGTAGTAATATTGAGACTGTCCGGGGCGTAGGGTATCGGTTCCGGGCATGAGTTCTTGAACCCCCTTGTAATGTTATGCCCAAACTTCGGCTCGCAAGACATTTCTTTGTAACCTACGCGGTGGCATTAGTCACGGTGTTAGCTGGGTGTTATTGGTTGACAACAGTACGCATGGCCTCGGTTACGGAGGATGCCGAATTTGAGCGAATGACGGCAGCAGCTGTCGGATTGGCAGATGTTCTTGAAGACGTTGCTGATTTTTCAGGACAGGATCCATCTGATCAACTGCCTTATAAAACCATGATTTCAAAAGAACAGAAATTTGAGATCATCGATTTTCAAGGAAGTCGTATAGATACAAAACTCTTTGCGAAGCCAGAGCAGGACGAAGCCATAAATAGTCTACCTGGTCTGTCACAGCTTCTCAGTGAGACACAATCTGGGAGAATTGCAAAGACAAGTAGTTTTGATGTTGATAGTAATAGTCGTCTTTTCGTAGTAGCAGTTCCGTTTTCTCCCGGGGATATTCCTTTAGGAGCTCTTTGTCTCTCAGTTGAAACAAAAGAAACGGACCGGATACTTTCAGATTCATTAAAGCAACTTTTCATTGGCTATGTACTTTTTGGTTTATGCGCGTTAACCATAGGATGGTTCATTGCTCTTTGGGTTGCCAAACCAGTTCACGACCTTGCTCGTGCGGTCCAACGTGTTGCAAGTGGTGATGAAACAGAGCGAATACTAAAGCCGGAGGTAGCAGAATTAGCCGCTATTGCTGAAGCAACGAGTAGATTGAAAGAAAAACTTGTAGAGCGGGGCTTAACTCTTGGGCGGAGAGATACTGAACAAGAGGCAGTGCTTGATAGCATGATGGAAGGTGTGCTTGCAGTTGATGTTCGGCAGAGGATTGTCGGTCTCAATCAAGCAGCGGCGAGGCTCTTGAATATTGATATTGAAGTTGCTCTTCGGCAACCTCTTCAGAGTGTGGTGAGAAACCCGGCAATTCGGCACTTTGTTTTACGAGCAATTGATTGTCGTGAGCCGATTGAGGATGACTTTGACTTGCCGGGCCCGCCAAAAAGAACAATGCGTGCTCATGGAACAGCACTCCGAGATCCTTCAGGGGAGGGTGGAGCTGTTATTGTTTTAAATGACGTTACTGAATTAGAGCGTTTAGAAATTGTCCGACAAGATTTTGTGGCGAACGTATCTCATGAATTAAAGACACCCATTGCAACAATAAAAGGATTTGTGGAAACACTCCTCGATGGTGCAATGAATGAGCCGGATGACAATACACGATTTTTATCTATCGTCGCGAAACAAGCCGATCGACTTGAATCAATTATTGAAGACTTGCTCGCTCTATCA
>JABHNP010000366.1 GCA_018694455.1 Planctomycetaceae bacterium
ACCGTCTGACTCAAACACCCAAAAACTCACCGCACCAAAGGCAAGCAAACCAGACGTGCCTAGCAACATTAACTTCGAATGCATATGCAGCCTATCCCACAGAGATTCCCGGCTCCAGAGGCGCGAAGTAATATCAAAAAGCACTGGAAAGCCAAGCCCTCCGACAATGACAAGACCACAAATTATGAGATTTACGGGAACGTCTGTATTGTATGCCACAAGGCTATCATCCCCGAGAGAAAACCCTGCGTTACAGAATGCCGACACGGAATGGAAAGCTGCTCTCCAAATGACCTCAAATGGCTCACGAGTGCCCCACGTTGCCGCAGTCAGCAATAGAAAACCAATGAGTTCTGAGCAGAGCACTACCACCAGAACCATCAACGCCAACTGACGGAGCCCTCGGGCTGATTTGATTCCAAGAGTCTCTGCAATGACGGCTCGCTGCCTGACAGTTGCCTCTCCACCAATCTGAAAAATAAGAAGCGTCGTGATTGTCATAATTCCGAGACCACCAAGCTGAATTAACATCAGAATGACCCCCTGACCGAAGGGGGAGAAGTCTTCTACGGTTGATCGCACTGTCAAACCCGTCACACAACAGGCACTGGTCGCAGTAAATGCAGCATCGACGATAGTTAATGCTGGTTGATCTGGCGCACGAGAGGCCGGAAGAGCCAGCAAGCCGGTCCCAATTGCAATTGCACCGAGGTACGTAAAAAACGACCAGCGGGCGGAGTAACTGGCTAGAGATCCTGTAAATTCAGCCATCTAATGCGGCGGCTTGGGCCTGTAAGCCCTGATCCACCACCCAAAACTTGTCCCAAAGCGTACGGCGACAATCGCGTACCGTCCTCGGAAAACATTTCCTTATGATACTTCCCAGACCTCGAGTCAGGCAAACCAGGCTGCCGAGAACCCCGCATGAACGAAAAAATCGAAACCTTTTCCCAAATGTTTGACTCCGGCCCCAAGACGTACATAATGCAAGGGTTCCTTACGGTCATTGAAAACTGCCGTGGCATTTTGCCACCCCCGCCGCAGCATTTGATAGCTTTCGGTTATTAAGTAAACAACCGTTGGAACACGCATGTCTAAGGTCTGGGATTTCCCGTCCTACTGTAGTCTGATCGTATTGGTTTTTTCTGTAAGGAGTGGTTGGTTTCCATGGCCAGAATTCGAAATGTATTCGAGATTATCGAACTGTACGGGCACGATGAAAATTTCGTTCCCCATGTAAGTGAGGAATTTACACCGACGACAGCACCTGCTGGCTCTCGGCAGAAAATAGATGTGCTTGCTGAACGTATTCAGCGAGGCATGCCCCTTTGGCATCCCGAAGATTCAACTGACTCGACAGACCTTGTTACCACAGGTAATACTGCCTGAGTTCGGATCTTAAAAATTTGATGCTCATAAAAAATAAGCCAGTTCTTCACACCGAAGATACTGGCTTGTTTTTTGTATTTTGAGAGTCAAGCAGGCTTAACGACTTCCCCGCCCGCGAAGAGCGCCTTCGATATCACGTTGTGCTGTCTGCGCCTTTAGTTTCTGTCGCTTATCGTGTACTTTTCGGCCTCGACCGATTCCCAGCAACAGCTTCACACGTCCTTGTTTGAAGTACGCTTTGAGTGGAACGAGTGTAAGGCTTTTTTCATATGCTAGGCTTGCAAACCGAATAATTTCACGACGATGCAATAAAAGTTTCCGAGGCCGTTTTGGCTGATGATTTAACTGGTTTGCTTTTACATACTCGGGAATATCACAGCCAATAAGCCACACTTCACTCCCTTTGACTCTGCCATACGCTTCGTCGAGAGACATTTTCCCTGAACGAAGACTTTTCACTTCACTTCCAACAAGCGCAATTCCGCACTCGAGAGTGTCAAGAATTTCATAGTGATGCCTCGCCTTTCGATTTTCTGCAACGACACGCTCGACCAGATCTCCCTTGGCAGACGCTCCTTTGCTCGATTTTCCGCTATTTGTTGGTTTTGATGACGCCATCTGGTGTATCCAAAAAAATTTGTTGCTGTAAGGCAACTGTCATTCATGCGATCTTCTGTTGACGAGGGTACACTGCGATCTGCTTCTTAGGGCAAGAAATTAAACCCTTACACCATTGGCAAGCACATGAAATCGAGTGAGACTATTGACCAATCTACATACCATCTCAAAGAAAATTTTTCAAAGTCTACCAGACCTTAAAACAGAAGACATTGTGCCAGTTAGTTGCTTTCCAGAGACTCGACAATTGCATAAGTGTAGTCGTACCTCCTATCCTCTATTGTTTTGCCGAAAGTAGACCATGAACAAAAGTTACTTAAAGCTGAGGTGGTTGTTTAACGTTCAGCTACTGAGTAGTGCATTTTTTATCTTGTTACCTTCGGTGGCGCAGGCTGAAGATTGGCCACAGGCCCAGGGTATCAATCGTGATAATAAATCTGCAGAAACTGGATTGCTCGACAAATGGCCTGACGGCGGCCCAGAATTACTCTGGACATTTCGCAACTCTGGTGTGGGATATTCGGGCCCAGCCGTTGTTGGTGATTGTGTCTACATTATGGGTGGCCGGAATGGTCTTACAGAATTGCTGGCCATTAATGCTACAAGTGGCAAACTTCGTTGGTCAAAAACTGTTAGCAACAAAATCTTTGATTTCGAAGGTAACTCGTGGGGAGCTGGGCCAAGGGCCACACCAACAGTCACAGATGGAATGGTCTATGCTTTGGCTGGTGATGGTGAATTGGTTGCGTTTGACACAGAGGGTGAACTTTGTTGGCAAGTCAACATGGTCAGCAACTTAGGTGGCTCTGTCAGTATCGTAGATGCCGGTGAACCGGAAACCTATGGCTGGGGCTATTGCTGGTCGCCACTTGTTGATAACAACAAAGTCATCTGCGTACCCGGAGGTGATCAAGGCATGGTTGCTGCCTTAGATCGAAAGACTGGCAAAGTAATTTGGCGAAGTGAAGGCCTCACAGGTGGAGCAACGTACTCCTCACCCATCAAGGCTACTGTGAATGGGATCGATCAGTACATTGTAATGACCCAAAGCGGCGTAGCAGGAATCGCGGCGATTGACGGTGAGTTGCTGTGGAACTACCAACGCGATCGGCCTTATCCCGACGTCGTTATTCCCACCCCCGTCTATTACAACCAGCATGTATACGCCAGTGTTGGCTCAGCAGGCTGTGACCTGATCAAGCTAACCAAGCAAAACGAGGGCTCATTTGATGCCACGCATGTCTACTTTAACCGAAATATGAAGAACGAATTAGGTGGTTTTGTTTTGCTCAACGGCCACGTCTATGGCAGTTCCGCACGACGTGGTTGGGTATGTCAAGCGTTTGGCAGTGGTGATC
Organism: Planctomycetaceae bacterium; assembly: GCA_018694455.1. Taxonomy (GTDB): domain Bacteria; phylum Planctomycetota; class Planctomycetia; order Pirellulales; family UBA1268; genus UBA1268. The sequence goes on from JABHNP010000366.1 coordinate 3,366, forward strand.
TCGAATGGTATAGCAAACGCGTAAGTGATTCATTAGGCGAAGGGTCCATTGCCTACGCTGACGGTAGTCTGTACCTGTATGCGGAACGCGAAGCGGACGTAGCGATAATTGAAGCAGTTCCTGAGGGTTATCGAGAAAATGGTCGGTTTACACTCCCTGAAGAATCACAGATGAGAGCACCTAGTGGTAAGAATTGGACACACCCTGCAATTGCTGGCGGCAAATTATACCTACGCGATCAAGAGTTATTGTTCTGCTACGATATCGAGTAATGCATATCGCGAAACAAAAATATTACTAAGATTCATCTCAGAAAAACATTGAGTAGTTGCCGGACTAAGCAAAGAGTCAATCTCATTCGCAAATACTCACTGTTTTATCTACCTCATCAGTGATTAATTAACACCGTAATATCAACTAATTAGAGCATGAACTATGAATGATTTTCGAATGCATACATTTCTCGTATGGATGTTATTTCTGTCCTGCCCAGCATTAGCTGGAGAATGGACAAACTGGCGAGGACCAGAAAGGAACGGCGTTTCACGTGAGGTAGGCTTGCCTGATGATGCTGAAGATGTCCTTTGGAAGAAAACTGATGTGAGTTGCCGCTCTACTCCAATTGTGATGCATGACAAGGTTTATATTGTTAGCAGGATCGGAGAAGGCGTTAATGAACAAGAACGCATCGTCTGTATGGATGCCAAAACTGGTGATCTTATTTGGGAGCATCGATTCGGTATTTTCTTTACACCAATCGTGAGTGTTCGCCTTGGCTGGACGGTTCCATTCGGAGATCCAGAAACTGGAAACGTTTATGCACACGGCACGCAAGGCTTGTTATTCTGTTTTGATGGTGAAACCGGAAAGGTCAAATGGCAAAAGTCATTGACTGAGGAATTCGGCCGTATCACAGGATATGGGGGCCGAGTCACCAGCCCGATCGTCGAAGGTGAATTGGTTATCATTAGTATGATCAGTTCGAACTGGGGTGCGCAAGGTGGTGGCGGTGTGCGATTCCTCGCATTCGACAAAAACAACGGGGAAATTGTTTGGTGGAGCACGACCGGCATTCGACCGTCCAACACATACCGTTGCATCCCGGTTGTCACCACAATCAATGAACAACGAATACTTATTAGTGGCGGTGGTGACGGTAACCTGCATGCATTTCAGGTCAATACCGGCAAAAAAATCTGGAGCTTTGAGTTTGGAAACGGGGCAATGAATCCATCGCCCGTGGTTCATGGAAATCGCCTGTATGCAGCACACGGTGAAGAAATTCCTGGGCGTGCCACAGTCGGTCGAGTCGCATGCTTAGACATTGGTGGCGTGGAACCAGAAATCCTTTGGGAAAAAGATGGTATCGAATTCAAATACCCCTCACCTTTACTGTACGAAGAAAAGCTATTTTTGCCGGATCGGCAAGGTCGACTCTATTGCTTCGATGCAACCACTGGAGAGAGGCTATGGAGAGCTAAGTTTGGTCGCAACTGTACCGGCTCACCGACTTATGGTGATGGCAAAATCTACCTCAGTTCTGTTCATGGATATTTTCATATTCTTGATGCAAACAACAGTGGTAAGCGAATTTCACGGAAACGCTTTCAACCTGCTGATCCAAAGTTTGATGTTGAAGTGCAAGGCTCCGCAGCGATTGCTAACGGCTGTGTCTATTTCGGTACAACGGAAGAATTTTATTGTCTTGGCCAATACAAGCAGGCAAACATTAATCTACCTCCACAACCAGCTCTTCCATCTGCTAACGCCTCGAGCAAACCCGCGCAGTTGCAAGTTATTCCGGCTGAAGTGAATCTAACAACTGGGCAGCGTGTCGACTTCATCGCGAAGCTTTTCGATGCGAATGGCCAGTTCATTAAAACAACACCAATCAATTTAGCGCTTTCTGCTATGAAGCCAGGGCCTGGACTTGGAGAAGGTGTAACGCTCCCTGTTCTACGAGGCAAGATCGACGGAGCAAGTTTCACTGCTCCTGAAATCCCGGGGGGTCAAAGCGGCACTCTGCTCGCAACTGCTGACGGCTTGCAAGCCAGCGTTCGTGTTCGACAAGTTCCGGCTTTTCCATACTCCGAAGACTTTGAGAGTACTGGTCCAGGACTGATACCAGGTGGCTGGACCAACACTCAACTTCGGTACATCACGACTAAACTCGATGACGGCAACACCGTCTTAATGAAAACAGCCCGGATTGCAGTTCCGTTCTATCGTCAGTGGTATGGGTTCATTGGTACACCAGATATGGCCGGTTACACAATTTCTGTTGATGTCATGGGTAAGCAGGTGCGAGACAACCTTCCAAATATGGGGGTCACGGCCCATCGCTATATTTTGCAACTTGTTGGTAACGAACAGAAACTCAGGGTATCGGCTTGGGACGCTATGCCGCGAGTTGTTAAAGAAGCTCATTTCGATTGGAAACCGGATACTTGGTATCGACTCAAGATGACAGTCAAGATCGATGGAGATCACACCGAGGTGCTTGGCAAAGCTTGGGAAAAAACCGATACAGAACCGGCTGATTGGAATCTGATATTAACTGATGAAAACCCCAACCTTACTGGACCGCCTGGTATTTATGGTTCAGCTCTCGGTATTCAACCACCGAAAACTGGTACACCAATTTATTACGACAACATCCTTGTTGAGTAAACCAAGGCTTATTCTCCTCGTAAATCACAACACATCCTTTTTGTTGAGTCAAAACGCATGCGAAATACACACCAAAGAACATCGTTACTTGCAATAACTTTTCTGCTGATTCTTCCATGGCCGAACACCGTACGCGCTGAGGATCAACCCGATCTACTCGAATTACCAGCAAAAGACTGGCGAATGTACGGTGGTCACCTCAAACGTAACTTTGCAAACCCAACGGTCAACAAACTTCCTGATTCCTGGGACATCAGTGACGGCACAAATGTGGCGTTCTCAATTCAACTCGGCTCACGCGCTTACGGTGGCCCAGTAATGAGTGGTGGACGAAT
>JABHNP010000239.1 GCA_018694455.1 Planctomycetaceae bacterium
GCTCATGCTGGATTCGGACCAACGGCGGATCAGAAAGGTATCGATACTCAAGTCGGCTCAACCCTTCTCGCAGTCGTACCACCACACGCCCTTGAAAACGAAATCAGTGATCAGCTATTAATGCGGTGTGAATGCTATCTCCAAGAATGCGGGTCCACGTGTCTGCTCGGTGGCGGGAATGATGTGTACCGTGGTTTCTATCTCGGTCTTTACGGTGGCTCTGATCTACCAGGAATTCTTGATTCTTCACCAAAGATGCAGCAGATGTTTGAACGGGCAGGGTACCGGCAGCAGCAGCGGATCACCGTTCACCGCCGGCCGCTTGAGGGTTTTCGGGTTCCAGTAAATAGACTTCATATTGCTATCAGACGGCGGACAGTAATGCACGTGATCGATGAACCTGAGCGACGAACATGGTGGGAGGCGGCGACGACAACCGGTGTAGCACTCCGTCGCTATGAACTCCGTAATAAAACAGACGATGTGCTGGGAAGTGCAACCTTCTGGGATATGCAGCCACTCTCACAGGGTTGGGGAGTTGTTGCAGCAGGTCTTTTACATGTCGATATTGAGGGTCCACGAAGACGACAGGGACTCGCTCAGTATCTCATAGCAGAAGCCATGCATGACCTGTCAGAAGAGGGCGTTGCACTCATTGAGGCGCACACTACTGACGCAAACGTAGCTGCCGCAAAGCTCTTCGAAAAACTAGATTTCTCTCAATCAGGGCAGGGGACACTTTTTGAGAAAGTTCTGACATAAGGCAAGAGGCCATTCATCGCCCGTGAAGATGCTCAGAGGCTTTCAAGATGTTCTCGTACAGCCCGTGTCGTTGCCGCTGGTGGCCCTTCAAGTTCACGAAGACGTGCAGAGAGCGGCAGCGTGACAGTGTCTCGGCGGAGATCGTGAAGATAATCTTCGATTAATTGACGTCGCTCTGGGGTTGTACGTAGAAGCCAATGAACCCAGCACCAGGCTTCGGCGTAGTGGTCTTGTGACATTGCTGCTGCGTCTTCCAACTCTTCAAGTCGCTCTATACGCGGCTGCCATGTGCCTTCCAGAAGACGGCCTGTGAGGTGGTCGGTGTGCCCTTGGTGAAAACCATCCGTTGGCTGTGGTACTTCAAAAAATTCAGCGAGTCCTTCATCAAGCCAGAGAGGAATTCCAGGAAGCACAGCATGAAGATATCCATGTGTCGTTTCGTGCCGAAGGTCCTCTGCAATTCGTCCTTGCCACGGAGCAAAGATAGCAAGCGTTGTGTCTGTTTCGATGAAACACGCCCTGCGACCTGGGAACCGCGGGAAATGTCTCTGCACAAAAGCCTGATAGTCAGCGGGATCATGAAAGAGATAAAGATGTATTGGCTCATCGGAAACAGGTATTTCGAGTTCCTGGCTAATAGTTGTTCGCATGGTATCGAGTTCACGAATCAGACGATGTTGACCAGCAAGTGGAAAATCAGAATGGATTCGCAATTGACCAGCAGAACGTTCAGTGTCATCCGGCAGGTCATCTGCCATGGAGAGCGTTGACAGGCCGGCCGCCAAACCTATCCGTTCAGTTGTGTCGAAGATATCGTTGATCCCGGAGTCATTGGGCCAGCCTGTTGCAAGCATTGTGTGCGCGCAGCCAGGGAGGAATGAAATTCCGAAAATGATGCTTACGAAAGCAGCAAAGCAATACCACGGCGAAAGGAAGGTCATTGAAAGTCCTGGCAAAAAGGCACCAAACTTCAAGAACTGTAGCGGTTTCAAGGGGAAGCCAACAGAGCGGTTTCAGCTAATAGTAGTACGCCGCAAAGAGCCTCGCCGTCGGTTGGTCGACCGAGGACAACGGTTGCGCCGGCATCCATAGCGGCTTGTGCACTTTCACTTCGTGGAAATGAGCAGAGCAATGCGATGATGCGGTAAGGATTCTGGCATGTAAGGAGTCGAATCCACTCGAGTTGCAGCTCGGGTGAGTCATGGAGATCCCAAATGACGACATCTGTAGCGTCTTGAATTGGTGGTTTCCCAGTGACTGTTCGTTGAACAATTCCACCCGCTGCTGTAACCAGCTCACTTACAGCTTCTGCAGTTGTGTCTGTTGAGGCTGCGACAGTTACCCGCACTTGAGTGGGCTGATTCAGAGCAGTGTGTGGTGTTTTTCTCGTTGTGGCATCAAGCAACCATCTTTCATCACGGCGAAAGCTTGGTGCATCGGCAAGGCTGCTTGGCTGACCGGACTCTAATCGATGAAGCCAGGTGATTATCCGAGAGGGAAGGTCGTGCCATGGAACCTGGAGAACGCCACGTAATGAGGGGCCGCTACGCCTTTGACCATCAGCTAAACACGATCCAACAACGACTATTTTTGAGAGTGGCCAGCGTCTTGTAAGATGAAGGACCTCAGCGTCCTGAATTTGTCCGGGGTGGGTTTCCGAAAGGCAGATCACGATAGGCTCGGGATCACTACTCGTGGCAGCATGAAGGGCAGCATCAACAGTTGGTAGATGCCACAATTCAATATTTTTCTGAATTACAGTTGTTACATGACGGAACTCGGCTGTGTTTTCCAGATCTCCTATCCAGAGTAATTTCCGCTTTGCCAAAGTCATGAAAGTTATAATGTTTCTAACAAAGGTGGCTGTTTGCCTACTTTTCGTGTCGGAAAAATGAGCCGCTTTCAAAATAACTCATTATCAGGACGAAATAAAAACCTCAAGCCCATTTCCAGAATCTATCCAAAGGGATTTGGCAGTTTGGGGAAACCTGGCGGAGGTTTTTATGCTTGTTTTACAGGTCCTTCAGGTTTCTTAGAAACTCACCTTGACGGTCTTTCCCAGTTGCTGACAATTCCACCCCGTTGTGTGAGTCATGATGAGTTGTGCAACAAAATACATGGTTCGGCTTTTTAGTGTTTGTTACAAGGATGTGGCAGGCGAAGTCGGTATGGCGAATTGGCAGGAGGCCAAAGATAGATGACCCCACCCCGTGATAGTGCATCAGGAGTTCCATCAGAGAAGAATCTGCAGAAGTTATCGGAGCTCTTTCCGGATGCCTCTTTTTTCGCCTGTTCGGATATTGAATGTCGAGGTTTTACTGACCAAGTCAAAGAGTGTCGCCCAGGTGATGTCTTTGTTGCCCGTTGTAGTGACTACGATGATGGTCATGAACATATTGCGACAGCCGTCGCGATGGGAGCGGCTGGTATTGTTGCCGAACGTATGGTGCCGACACATGGTGTCCCACTTTGCGTAGTTCCTGATACGTCTTGGGCGTGGGCACGCCTAGCGCACGCTATGGAGGGGCTTCGTGGGTGTGGGCTACGAGTCATTGCTGTTACTGGCACCAGTGGAAAGACTTCAACAGTTTGGCTTACCGCATCGATACTTGCAGAGGCTGGCCTTCGTGTTGGTGTTATTTCGGATGCTGGGTGCGTTGATGCCATGTCGTCGCTGCCCGAACGTGATTCGATTACGGACCCAAGGCAACTCGCATCATGGTTACGACGCCTCGAGAAAAGTGGGTGTTCCCACGCCGTCGTGGAAGTGTCAAGCAAACTTCTTGCTAAGCATGCGCTTGCGGGCGTCGCCTGTGACACAGTCGCTGTAACGAATCTGGGACGTGCCCACCTTGATCTCCACGGCACAGCCACTGCGTATCATGCCGTGAAGGAACGGATTCTACAGGCTGCATCAAACGATGGCGCCCTTGTTGTCAATAGTGACGACCCACGCTCTCAACGACTTGTCGAACGATACAAAGATGAATGTACAGGGAGCGTGTTTACCTCTGGCCTGCAATCTACAGCGACGGTTTCAGCAACTGCTGTCGAACGAACCCTTGCTGGTCAGACACTACTCCTGAGGTGTGACGGTGTCATGATGCCTGTTAGTCTTGATGTTCCGGTAACATCTACTGCTCGGAATGCGGTGTTAGCTGCTGCGATTGCAACACGGTACCGAGTGCCTGCTGAAAAAATCGCTCGTGGGCTTGAGTCAATAGGTAGTGTTGCTGGACGAATTACACGATGTGATCGTGGACAAGATTTCACAGTTTTTATTGACCGGCCATCAAATGGGCACTCACTTGCCAGCACCCTGTCAAGTTTAGGGCGGCTGAGTCATGGCCGCCTCCTTGTGCTCGTCGAGGAGGGGTTCGCTGACCAGCTCGGCGGGAAGGAACGGTTTGCGTCGCGAGCATCTAGGTGGAGTGAACAAACACTAATTGTGCCTCCTGGAATCGCTTCAGAAAACGCGACAGTTGAAGATTTGCAGGCGTATGCTCGTCTTGATAAAGAGCTGTCTCAGTTACATGCCGGTGACTGCCTCTTGGTGCTTGGTGTCGTTCCGCAGATCGATTCCGGGCCATTTGATCCTGAGCACGATTTTATGCCATTGGAAGCTGTGGTGAATGGGTGGCTGGAATTAGCACACGAACCAATGGCAGAGTGGGGAGGATATCGACGGGCTGCCTGATCAGATTTTCGATGCGTTATGCATTAAGGAGGTCTGAGTAGACGGCGGCAGCCTTCGTGCGGCACAATATAATCATGCTCACATCATTCTGTTGGATTCACGTGAGCGAAGATTTTTTCAACACAACAAGAGACCCATGACAGATCAGCCAACATCATCGCCTGCGGGCAGTCCTTTTGATGATCTTCCCGTAACCGTGCAGTTGGCTGAGCCGCTTGCTAAGCATACGTGGCTTGGTGTTGGAGGAGTTTCACAATATTTTTGTGAACCTGGCAGCGTCGATGCACTCTCAACAGTTGTTTCAAGATGCAATGAGACCGGAGTGAAGCTTCGGGTCATTGGAGGGGGATCAAATGTGCTTGTTCCAAGTGAAGGAGTGGAATCGATGGTGGTTCGATTATCAGCGCCACCGTTCTGTGGTGTTGAAGTCGACGGCCAGAGTGTGAGCGTAGGTGCCGGTGCAAAACTTGTGCATCTTGTTTCGGCTGCTGTTCAAGCTGGGCTTTCAGGCCTCGAAGACCTTGTGGGAGTTCCCGGCACTGTTGGTGGCGGCTTGGTTGGTAATGCAGCGGCACATGGATGTAACCTGGGGCAGCGAGTATACAGTGTCACAGTGATGCTCCCAGACGGCAGCACAGAGGATCGAGTGCGTGATGATATTGCCTTTGCGTCAGGCTGGAGTAGCCTCGATGGGGTCATTGTTTTGGCTGCGAGATTTGACCTTGATGAAGATGATCCAGAACGCTTGACGAAGCGAATGCAAAGGCAATGGATTGTTGAACGATCAGAACAGCCTAGTGGTACGCGTTCGGTGGCGATGATGTTCAAGGATCCAGTCGGCACGACAGCAGAGTCACTTATTGCACAGGCTGGTTGCCGTGATCTGTGCATAGGTGGTGCGTCAATTTATCCGAGCTGTACCAATTACGTTGTTGCTGAGGCTGGTTGTCCGAGTAGTGATGTGCAGGAGCTTGTCGAAAAGGTGCGTGGTGTGGTGCGAGAAAAGCTGGGTGTTGAGTTAGCTCCAAGAATATGTGTCTGGTGAGGCAAGCAGTGAGTGAGCATGATACGAACAGCGCCGTCGAGCCCTCTGGCAGCTTTGTTGGCCTTGTTTGGCGGTGGCGATCGATTCTTGGAGCAGCTGTCATTGTTGCGGCTGCTGTTGTCGGTGGACGCCTTATCTGGGAGCAGCAAGGTAAACAGGTCTCTCGTGATGCAGATTCATTGTTAACGGCTGAGGGTATTACAGTCGATGGTATTCCTGACTGGGTCACAACAGATCTCAAATGGCAGGCTCTTCGTAATGCGAGTCTCGACATGCCGCTGCCCATCGATGCACCAGATCTTGAGAGAAGGCTCGCTCGGGCATTTGATATGCATCCGTGGGTCAAGCATGTTATTCGTGTTGAAACAAGTCATCCTGCGGCTGCTGTAGTTACACTTGCATGCCGTGAGCCTATTGCGATGGTTCGAGTTCAGGGTGGTCTTCTTCCGGTTGATCGAGACGCCATTCTCTTGCCAAGTGACGATTTTACCCCCAATTCAGCATTGCAGTACACCGTTATTGATGGCGTGCTAACGAGTCCTCGTGGGCCGGTTGGTTCTCCGTGGGGAGACGTCGCAGTGAAAGAGGCTGTGAGTTTAATTGAAACACTATCACCCGAAGCAGCGAAATTTGGGCTTGTCGAATGTCGTCGTGTACCGAGGGAATCAGAAGAAGGAAATTGGTGGGAGTTAGTCGGTAATGATAAATTTAGTGTCCTGTTTGGGTCAGCGCCAGGGAAGGCGGTTTCTGGTGAGCCATTAGCAGCAGAAAAAATAATTCGTCTTGGAGAGCTGGCAGATCGTCACACCAGCGGTGATGTCATCGAGAACGCAGATTTGACAAAGTCTCTGGAATGAGTCGTTTCTAAAGCGTCTGATGTCGGTAGGAAAAATAGATTTGCCAGATAAAAATCTGTGTGGGCAGTAAATAGCCTTAGGGGAAAGTGATCAGTCATGTTGTCTTTGGAGGAACATCGTATGTGTCATCTGAGAATGTTGTTGTTCGTGCCTGTGTTGGCGTTGTGTGTCTCAGAAAGTGTTGCAGCCCCGGCACGAGTCGTTGACATGAGTGTTGCTGCAAAGCAGCCGAATCTACGGGTTGTGGAAAATAAGATTTCGGGGAGTGATCCACTCTCGGTGGCGGCGAGTGCATACGTCACACAGCGAGGTCGGGTGGCAATGTTGAATCTTCAAAACTCGATGAAAATGTTCAAGGCAATGAATGGGAAGCCTCCAACGTTTAAAGAGTTTGAGAAGATGATGAAAGAACATAATATCGAGTTGAATGTCTTACCACCAAAAAGGCTTTACGGGTATGATCCAAAGACCGGTGGTATTGTCATTCTTGAAGATACCAAAAGCTAATCGGCTTACGCTGTAGCCATACTGCCTCCACGAGAAATGTAGGTGTTGCCTTTTGTGTCGCGCTGCAGATCATGAAAGTGTTCTGAAGTGGCCCTTGCGACTGTTTATGTTGGAAGGAAAGAATGCAAGGTGATGTTATTCTTTTGAAATCAGTTCTCGCATTTTTTGGAATGCCGGGTTTTCCGCCGTGTTGCACCATTCAAATAGAATGGCTTCGGTTGTCGAAATCACAGCACCAGATCCTTCAAGGCGACGGAGTGCAATTCTGTGATCCTGCTCGCGTCGGCTTCCGGCCGCATCGGCAGCAAGACAGACATGATATCCAAGTTGCAGCAAATCGAGTGCTGTTTGGGCAATACAGATATGGGTTTCAATACCGCAGAGAACAAAAGTCTCAGTGCTTGAGGGTATTTGGTTCATGAAAGATGTGCTTCCACAACAACTGAAAGCCTTTTTTTCAATAGGTTCCTGGTGCTGAAACTTTGTAGCGAGTGGCGCAACTGTAGGCCCGAGCCCTTTGCGGTATTGTTCGGTAAAAATGACGTGTGTGCCAAAAAGGGTAGCGGCCTCTATCAGCCGACAACATTCAGTGGTGAGCTGGTGGGCCGCTGGAATAGTTGGTATCAGTTTTTCTTGTACATCTATAACACAGAGCGTTGAGCGTGCTGGGGTGAGTCGCATGATAATATGAGTTTTTAGAGGTGAGGTGGTTTCAGGGAATGAATCATGTGTGTTTTAACTGACTGATACTCGGTGCCACAGTACTCAAGGTGAAGACGGCGGCTGGACTCCCCCGTGACCTCAAAGCTGATGCGAAGGCGTTCTGCGGGCAGCGCAGGGGCTACTCGTTGGGGCCATTCAACGAACGCCCAACAGCGGTGTCCACGAGGGGCTGCCATCGCACTATCCCAGCCAGTCTCAATGAGTTCACTTGGGTCGATCATGCGGTACATGTCTGCATGGACGAGACGGAGCATCGTATCTGGTGATTCGTGTATTGTGATGAGATTGAATGTCGGGCTTGTCACTGTTGATGGATCAATACCTACTGCCTTGGCTACAGATTTTACAAATGTTGTTTTGCCAGCCCCCAATTCCCCTTCAAGAGTTACCAAAGCAGACGATGGGAGATGTTCTGCTAGTCGTGTTGCAAAGCAGTCAAGGTCGGCTAAGCAGGTTATTTCCTGAATGACACTGTTGTTAGAGCTCATTTTTTTATTCAAAGACATGCTCAAAAC
>JABHNP010000206.1 GCA_018694455.1 Planctomycetaceae bacterium
AAATCTTAAACGATGCTGATAAGCAGGTTATGAAAATTGCGAAACTCTACGCACGTGGTGTGATCACTGATGGCGAACGATACAACCAGGTTCTTGATACCTGGACTCATGTACGTGAACAGATTACGAAAGAAATGATGGACGACCTCAAGCAGGATACCGGCTCAAGCAACCGGTATGCTGGCTACGTCAATCCGATCTATCTTATGGCACATTCTGGTGCCCGAGGTGGTGTCGAGCAAATTCGTCAACTGGCCGGCATGCGGGGACTTATGGCCAAACCATCTGGAAAAATTATTGAAACACCTATTAAGGCTAATTTTCGAGAAGGTCTTACAGTCCTTGAATACTTCAGTTCTACACACGGTGCTCGCAAAGGCCTTGCCGATACAGCACTTAAGACTGCTGACTCCGGGTATCTAACAAGAAAGCTAGCTGATGTTGCGCAAAACGTTGTCGTCACGATGCACGATTGCGGCACAACTCAAGGAATTGAAAAGACGGTTATCTACCGTGGTGAAAAAGTGGAAGTCAACCTTGCCGACAGTATTCGAGGTCGGGTGAGTCGTACGAATATTACAAATCCAATCTCGGATGAAGTTGTCGTAGAGGAAGATGAACTGATTACTCCAAAATCAGCGCGTCAAATTGAAGCACTAGGACTTGAGAAAATTCAGGTTCGTAGCCCACTTACCTGCGAAGCTCCTTTGGGTGTTTGTCGTCTATGCTATGGAATGGACTTGTCTACTGGGTCGATGGTTGAAGAAGGCATGGCAGTTGGCATCATAGGCGCTCAGAGTATCGGTGAGCCAGGTACACAACTGACGATGAGAACATTCCACATTGGTGGAGTTGGTCAGCGTGACATTGAAGAAAATGAATATAAATCAAAGCATGTAGGAACAGCAAAATTCACTCGTCTGCGAACAGTTAAAAATGAGGAAGGTGAGCAAGTTGTACTCGCCCGCAATGGTGAGATTGCCATACTGAATGAAAAAGGTCGGGAGATCGATAAATTTGATATTCCAGCTGGTGCCATTCTGAAGGTTGCTGAGAATGATAAGGTTAAGCAGGGCACCGTGCTTGTTCAGTGGGATCCCCACTCGATTCCTATTCTCTCTGAAGTCGCAGGTAAGGTTCGATATGAAGATGTTGTCGACGGTGAAACTCTAAGAGTTGAAAAAGATCCTAGTGGACATATCCGTCGAATGATCATGGAACACAAAGGTGTGTATCATCCCCAGGTTGTTCTCGAAGATGAATCAGGGAAGATTCTTGACTTCTATTATCTCCCTGAAAAAGCTTATATCGAGGTGTCGCCGGGCGAGAGTGTGAAAGCAGGACATATCCTAGCTAAGACTCCTCGTGAAGCCAGTAAAACGCAAGATATCACCGGTGGACTTCCTCGAGTCACCGAGATTTTTGAAGCCAGAAAACCAAAAGACCCGGCCATCATGGCTGAAATTGATGGGAAGGTCGAAGTAAGCGGTGAGAAACGACGTGGCAAACGAACAATCATTGTTCGGAATGAATCTGGCGTAGAGCGAGAGCATTTAATTACCCATGGTAAGCATATGCGAGTCCATGCTGGAGATATCGTTCGAGCAGGTGAGGCTCTCGTTGATGGGCCTTTAGTACCTCATGACATCCTTCGTATTTCTGGTGAAGAAGAAGTCCAGAGATATCTCGTTCGTGAGATTCAAAATGTCTACCGCAGCCAACGAGTAGAAATTGATGATAAACACATTGAAATAATCGTTTCACAAATGCTTCGTAAAGTAAAAATCGACACAGTCGGAGATACGAAACTACTGCCGGGTAGCATGCTTGACAAGCATGAATTTAGGCAAGCAAATGACCGTATTTCTGAATGCGTTCGAATTACAGATAAGGGTGATAGTGAGTTTGAGGTTGGTGCTATTGTTCCCAAAGATGCTTTGTCACAAAACAATGAATCTATTGAGGCTCTTGGCGGCGCTCCAGCAAAAGGAACAAAACCCAAGCCTGCTACAGCCAGCACGCAACTACTCGGTATTACCAAAGCAAGTGTTCAAAGTACTAGCTTTATCTCAGCTGCTAGTTTTCAAGAAACAACTAAGGTTTTAACTGAGGCTGCTCTTGCTGGACGTGTTGATAATTTAGTTGGGCTCAAAGAAAACGTTATCTTGGGCCATTTAATCCCTGCTGGTACAGGCTTCAATACCTTCCAAACATCAGAAGTACGAGTTCGTCCAGAGGCACTTGAGGCCTTGAGAATTGACCGTGAGGATTTGTTATCCCGTGACTTCCCGCTTCTTGAGGCATCAGAGCCAACAGAAGAAGAACTGGCTGCGGGTACCGAAGGTATTACTCACCATGGCAGTGCTACCATCACTGGCCTTCCGGAGAGTGCTGGCAACGGGAACAATTCAACTGACGGCCTTTAAAATAATCTGGCGATTCTTTTTTCAAGCCATTTTCCAGTGCGTGTGATTGTTATCGAAGTACGGACGATGGGGTTCCGCTGTGAAAAAAGAACAACCTAAAGTACTTTCGGATGTACCGTCTAACACGATGCTCGAAAGACAATTTCCTCGGATTAGGCTGACCGCTGATACTGATCAGAGTACTTTCCGTGGTATATCTGAACAATTTCGTCTCCAAGAAAGTTGTTATGCTACTGATGTGGTAGTAACGACTCTGCGAACCTACCTCGATGAGGTTTGGAAAACATGCGAGAAGGTAAGCACAACTGCCGATCCTGAAACCGTACGCCGCTTACGGGTGACAGCGAAGCGCACATCTGTCGCGTTGTCAATCTTTTCACCACTGTTATCTAAAAAACTTGTTGCTTCTTTCAAGCAAAGCCTTCGCAGCCTGCGAAAAACTGCCGGAGCTACACGAGACTACGACGTGTTGTCTGAACGACTACAATTACATATACCCCCGGAGAGTAGCTCAAGCAGTATTCAAAGATCATCACTAAGCCAACTTTTACAGTTAGTCGCGATCAAACAGACTGTAAATAGAGCATCTATTATGAGTGTTCGATCACAACTCCTGCTATGGGGATGGCAATCTCGATCAGATGATATTACCGCCCCTATACAACAGAATAAAAAACTTTATAAGGCTTTCATACAGCATCGACTTAAAAAATCTTGTGCACAATTTTCAGTCATTGCAAAATCTCACAAGAAAAAACCTGAACAACTTCACCAGCTCAGAATTGCTGGGAAAAATCTTCGCTACGCCCTTGAACTTCTTCCTGAAAAAGATTTAAGCAAACCACTCGAAACGTGTCAGAAAATTCTTCGCAAAATGCAGAAAAAAGTTGGTGATTTCACTGATCATACGGCTGCTGCGGAGATTTTAAAACAATTTTCGAAAGAACCAATGGCTGACGACATGTTATATGTAATTAATACGATGCAACGGGAAGAAAACACGCTGGCAAACATTTCACGCCATGGGTTTTTTGATTGGTGGACCAAAAAGCGCTGCCGATTGATGTGCAAAAAATTGAACAAGGTTTTTAAAAATGACTAAACAAAAAACGCCGAAGCCAGGGAAGAACTCTACCGGACCAAAAATACTTCACTCAACAGGTGCTCAAATCACCATGGGCATTGGTGCAGCAGTACTCCTTTGGTTTTGTTGCCGAATTGCCCTACCAACAAAAAAAAGCTCACCTCCAGGGCAAAACATTGCACCCGTTAAAGACAATACACCTCAAACACAAGCTTCTACAGTTGCCTTTAAAAAGACAAAGGTTGCAAGTAACCCAGCCCCAGGAAAGCCTCCCGATGAAATGGTTTGGATTCCCGGAGGCACGTTTTCAATAGGGTGCCTAGATCCTCGTGGAATTCCGCATGGTGGTGACAAGCCAATGACTGATGCTCGTCCGATTCATTCAGTTACTGTCGATGGTTTTTGGATCGATACCACGGAAGTCACAAATCAACAATTTAGTAAGTTCGTTGAGGCGACTAACTATGTAACCATTGCAGAAATCCCACCTCGACCCGAAGACTTTCCAGGAGCACCACCCGAAAACCTTGTCGCCGGTTCAATCGTTTTCACGCCACCAGATCAACCAGTTCCTTTGTCAAATCATCTTCAGTGGTGGGCATATGTTCCAGGTGCAAATTGGCGTCATCCGCTTGGTCCAGAGTCAACAATAATTGATAAATTAGATTATCCAGTCGTTCATATCGCTTTCGAAGATGCTGTTGCTTACGCTGACTGGGCGGGAAAGCGACTACCCACCGAAGCTGAGTGGGAATTTGCCTCGCGAGGAGGTCTGACAGGAAATATGTACCCGTGGGGTGAGGAATTTTGTCCGAATGGAAAGTGGATGGCAAATACATGGCAGGGTCAATTTCCAGTACAAAACACTGCCGAGGACGGCTTTGTAGGTATCGCACCGGTTCGACAATACTCCCCAAACGCATATGGATTGTTTGACGTATCTGGCAATGTCTGGGAGTGGTGTGCTGATTGGTATCGGCCGGACACCTATCAAAAGCAACGAAATGATGAATTACCCTCAGTGAATCCATCTGGACCAGACACAAGTTTTGATCCTCAAGAGCCTGGTATAGCAAAACGTATTCAGCGGGGAGGGTCTTTCCTTTGCACCGCACAGTACTGTTCGCGTTATATCCTCGGTACCCGAGGAAAAGGTGAGGTGTCAAGCGGGTGTAATCACGTAGGATTTCGCTGTGTTCAGGACACTCAATAAGCAAAGCTTTTCAAAAGTACAATCCGTGCGGTCATGTTGTTTTATTATGTTTTTGCAATACGTCTTTAAGTTCTTGTAGAGGTAGAGTGTTCACCACATCTCTTGCTTCCAAGCCTGCCCTTCGTGCCTGTAGTATTCCACATCGCATCACATCGAGTCCTGCAGTTGAGTGAGCATCTGTTGATATAGCTAACTTGACTCCTGCCTCTTTCGCTGCTGCAGCGAAACGGTCATCCAGATCCAATCGCCACGGATTAGCATTGATCTCAAGGCACGTCACATGGTCTGCAGCTGCAGCTATAATGCGTTGTAAATCAACTTTATAAGGAGGGCGCCGATTTATGAGACGACCTGTTGGATGACCAATACAGCTAACATACGGATTACAAACAGCATCCAATAGGCGTCCAGTAATTTGTTCCTGAGACTGCTGCTGGCCGTAATGCAAGCTCGCAACAACCCAATCTGCATGTGAAAGAACCTCGTCAGATAAATCGAGCCCTCCTTTCTCCAAAATATCGACCTCGATTCCTTTCAAAACAACCAAGGAATTTGCTTCCTCTGAAGCTAACGATTCATTGAATCGATCAATTGCTTCCCACTGCTCATAAAGCCTTGTAGCATCGAGGCCTCTTGCCATAGTCACTCGTTTACTATGGTCAGTAATCGCGATATACCTCAATCCACGATCAATAGCAGCAGTTACCATCTCAAGAAGCGTCGCTTCCCCGTCTGTGGCAGTGGTATGCATATGCAAATCACCACAGATATCTTGAAGTGTTATAAGTTTTGGAACCTGATTATTTTCTGCAAGTTCAAATTCACCGTGATTTTCTCGAAGTTCAGGTGGAATCCATTCAAGTCCCACAGCTTTGTAAACTTCTTTTTCACTTTGACCTGCGATTATCTTTGCACCAGACTGATCGAGTTGGCTTACGCCATATTCATTAATGGAAAGCCCCAGTTTTTTAGCCCGACTTCGTAGTCGAACATTGTGCTCCTTTGATCCTGTAAAATATTGCCAAGCAGCACCAAAAGATTTTTTTTCCACGACGCGCATATCGACCTGAACCCCGCGTGGGCCACGAATACTTGTTTTGGTATCCCCTCGAACCATTACATGATCTGCGTGCTCCCAAGCCACGAAGTGATTCATGACTTCACTTGGCTGATGGCTTTCAACAAGGAGATCAATATCTCCGACTGTCTCCTTACCTCTTCGCCAGCTACCCGCAGCCTCGACTTGCTGAACCACCCGACACTCTTTCATCCACTCAATCAAAAGATGAACAATCTGATCTGCTTCATTCCAAAGAAGTCTTGAATT
>JABHNP010000264.1 GCA_018694455.1 Planctomycetaceae bacterium
CGCTCGGATGTGCCCCGAAGCGGTTTGCGAACACGATGACGACGACGATTTCGTTGTCGCAATATTGATTTCGCATGATCCATTTTAATTTCTCCTCATTAGCACGCCATCAGCAACTGTTGGCATTTGCATTACTTCGTGACTGCCTTACCTGCCTTACGACGAACTTGTTCGTTTTCGTAACGAATACCTTTGCCCTTGTATGGCTCTGGCTTTCGAAGCGAACGAACCTCAGCAGCGAACTGCCCTACTAACTGTTTATCGATACCTTTTATGTTTATGTGCGTCTGATCCGGACACGTTACATCCAGACCTTTCGGTACAGGGACATGAAGTTCGTTAGCAAACCCAACTCGCAGTTGCAGCATGCCTTTTTGCAAAACTGCCAGATAGCCCACTCCAACGATTTCAAGACGCTTTTCATACCCTTTTGTCACACCCTCAACCATATTATTCACCAACGACCGAGTCAGTCCATGCAGTGACCTTGAAAGCTTCGCATCATCACCTCTCGAAACACTAACGAGTGCAGCAGCAGTGTCGACGTTCACACTCACTGCGGGGTGATGCTCATGCTCCAACTTGCCAAGCGGACCTTCAACCGACACGAGCCGGCTGTCAACCTTTACATTGACACCCTGAGGGATGGCAACGGGTGCTTTACCTATTCTTGACATGCTGAAAAACCTTTCTCTCTACTCAGATACAATCAACTAATCCGAGTACATCAATACTTACTAACAATTGCTCTTCTAAAATCACCACAGCTCACACAGAACTTCACCACCAAGCTTTCGCTGCCTAGCCTCTCTATCACTCACAACACCACTCGATGTTGAGAGGATCGATATACCAAGCCCACCGAGAATTGGTCTCAGACGAACTGACCTGCTGTAGACACGTCGGCCGGGCGTACTAATCCTCTTAATATGACGAATTAATCGTTCGCCGTTCGGACCATATTTCAATTCGAGTTGGAGCACCGGAGCCGGCGTAGACTCTACCTCACGCCAGTCCCAAATGAATCCTTCTTTTTTCAATACATCAGCCAGGCCACGCTTCACCTTCGAAAAAGGCACGTCTACCGTTGGCCGTTCAACACGAACGGCGTTGCGGATACGAGTGAGCATGTCGGCTATCGGGTCGGTCATCATATGATTTCGTTCCTACCAACTGGCCTTACGAACACCCGGAATATTGCCTTGATCAGCCAACTTCCGGAAACAAATGCGACAGGTTCCAAACTTGCGGTATACCGCTCGAGGCCTGCCACACAGCATGCATCGACGAATAGTTCGGGTCGAAAATTTTGGTGGCCGCTTTGCAGCGGCAATTTTGGATTTACTTGCCATAATCTTTACCAACCGTCAGCAGCTATTACCAACGGCATGAGGTTATTTTCAGAACTGCTACGCCGCAGTTCCTCCTTCCTTCTCGGTTTTCTTCATTGGGAGCCCCATGGCTCGCAATAAGACTCGGGCATCATCATCGCTATGGGCCGTAGTCACGAGTGTAATATTCATACCCTGCGGACGAGTAAATTTGTCAGGATTGATCTCTGGAAAAACCATTTGCTCCGACAGGCCTAGGCTGTAATTTCCACAGCCGTCAAACGCGGTCGCCGACAAGCCCCGAAAGTCTCTTACTCTGGGCAGAGCCATCGAAATAAGACGATCAAGAAACTCGTACATCCTGCGTCCTCTCAGTGTCACTTTGCATCCGATCGGCAAATCTTCTCGCAACTTAAATCCGGAGACGGCCTTTCTGGACAACGTAGCAACAGGCTTTTGACCTGCGATTTGACCAAGCGCAGCCATTGCTTCTTCAAGATGTTTTTTTTCCGTGACGGCGGTTCCGACACCCATGTTCACTACAATTTTTTCAAGCTTTGGAATCGAATGAGGGTTCTTCCTGGAAAGCTCTTCTGCAAGTGCTGGACGGACCGTGTTGCTATAGAGCTCCTGGAGTCTCGGTGTTACCGATTCAGACTCACTGCTTGAAACTTTTACAGCTTTTGACTTTTTTGCCATTTCCAACTTCCTTAATTCAACCGTATCCGTAAACCGACCGACTTGACTTAACGGAAAACCTGCTCAAACAAAACACTATCGAACGAGCCACAATATTCAGCCAACTACATTCACCCGTTTTTTGACCGGCCAACCTCGCCTTGCTCACTACCACACTTCTTACAGACTCGCTTCTTTGACCCATCAGCCAAAGAAACACCAAGCCGCGACGCCTTGCCACAAGCCGAACAGAAAAACAAAACATTTGATGCATTGATTGGCATCTCTTTGCTAAGCCTGCCTCCTTGCGGATTTTTCTGACTTCTTTTTATATGACGATAGACCCGATTCACCCCCTCAACGACAAGCTTGCCGCTAATAGAATCAACCGAGAGAACCCGAGCACGAGTACCTCTAGAGTTACCCGACCGAACCTCAACTGTGTCACCTGTACGAATCAACATCAAATTACCTCACTTGCCAGACTCACAATTTTCATGAAATTCCGGTCTCGCAACTCACGGGCTACAGCACCAAAGATTCGAGTACCTCTAGGATTCTTATCACTATCAACAATTACACAGGCATTTGAGTCAAACCGTACGTAACTGCCATCCGACCGCCGAGTGGGGCTTTTACAACGAACTATAACCGCTTTAACCACGGCCTTCTTTTTAACGTCACTTCCTGGAATCACGCTTTTTACGCTGCAAACAATCACATCTCCAAGCCCAGCGGTTCGCTTCTTGCTCCCACCGAGCACCTTGAAGCACATGACTTCCTTCGCGCCTGTGTTATCCGCGACCGTAAGCCGCGACTGCATCTGAATCATGCGTTAGCCCCCTCTGTATCAGCCGCACTTCCGTCAGTCGCTTCACTAGACTGACCTGTTGCCTTAGCTTCATCATCACGAACCGATGCCTCATTCAATTCGGTAGCCCTTGCTCCTGAACGCAATGCTGCCAGATCCACTGCCGTACTTTTCGCAACCACGCGAACTAATTCCCAGCGTTTTGTCCGGCTCCGCGGAGGGCACTCTACAATCTCAACAAGATCACCGGGTGCCGACTCCTCTGCCTCATCATGAACATGACAAACAGTTCGACTGTGCAGAATTCGTCCATATTTTGGGTGGCGAATAATCCGAGGAATTTCTACGCGTCGCGTCTTACTTGCTGCAGCACTTGTGACCGTGCCTGTTTCAATTTTTTTTGGCATAACTATTTGTCCTAGCGGGCCTGATACCGCTGATTCCACTTTTGTTTTTTAATGACCAAGCTACCGAGGTCTCTTAAACACTGTACAAACCTTGCTTCTCACTACTTACTTTTAATTCCACTATCAATTTTGGCTTCGGACTCAACGCCCACTGCCTCACCGGAATCGGCCGCTACACGACTTCTCTCTCCCAAAACTGTCTGGCAACGAGCAATGAGTTTTCGCTGTTTTCGCATTTCCGAGGGCGCTGCAATTTTCTCAGTCTGCGACTGTATTCGCAAACGAAAAAGTGACTCAGCCGCATCTTTCCAGACTAGCTTTATTTGCTCATCACTCATTTCTCGTAATTCTGTTGCCTTCGTCATCGATTCATTTCTTTTCTGAGCAGGAAACCATTATTCGTTCTAAACACCGCGAAAGTGCTTCTTAACTACATCGTTCTTTTTTTCACCATTCGCACTCTTACCGGCATTTTGTGGGCAAGCCGAGCAAAACACACTTTCGCAACATCCTCAGTCACACCACCGATCTCAAAGAGAACCGTTCCTGGACGGATAACCGCAGCCCAGAAATCAGGCTCGCCTTTCCCCTTACCCATGCGGGTTTCCAAGGGAATTGACGTAATTGACTTATGTGGAAACACACGGATATACAGTCGCCCACCACCCCGCAGATACTGCTGGGCAGCAATTCGGCCGGCTTCAATCGTGGCAGCAGGAAGCCAACCCGGCTGTTCGGCCTGAAGGCCGAATTCGCCAAAGATGACCCTGTTTCCACGAGTCGCCTCACCTTTTATACGACCTCTTTGGCTTTTTCGGTGTTTGACCCTCTTGGGCATCAGCGGCATCGCCGTTCTCCTCGTACATCCCTTGGTTCACCCACACTTGAACACCTATGTGTCCCTGTGCTGTTGGTGCTTCACAAAACCCATAATCAATTTTTGCTCGTAACGTTGACAGTGGCATCGATCCCGCGATGCTTTTCTCGCATCGCGACATTTCAGCGCCGCCAAGCCTTCCTGCCAACTGGATTTTGACACCTTTAGCGCCGGCATCCATAGTTGATTCAATTGTTCGTTTTAGTATCCGCCGGAAAGCGGCTCGTTTAGTCAATTGGTCTGCAATATCTTCGGCGACCAGTTGTGCCTGAATTTCCGGGCGTGTAATTTCCTCAACCTTTAAGTTCACCCTGCGACCAAGCAATTCCTGCAACTCGCCTTGCAGGCGATCCACCTCTTGACCCTTACGGCCGATGATGACTCCTGGACGTGCGGAGTGCAGAATAACCTTAACTTCGTCACGAGTACGCTCTATCTCGACTTTTGCAATAGCCGCTGACCGATACTTCTTCTTCATAAACCGACGAACTTTGAAGTCCTCGAGCAACAAGCCTCGAAATTCTTTCTTGGGTGCATACCAACGACTTTTCCACGGCTCGGTAATACCGGTGCGGAATCCAGATGGATTTACTTTTTGACCCATTTGCTTTTCCCTTTTACTTCTTTTTCCGTGTTAACAGTCAACGACTACGGCTATTCCTCAGCTCCGGCCTGACCAGAATTTTGACCGACGTCCGCACCTGCCACGGCAACGGTATCCAGCGACACCTTGATATGTGCCATCCTCTTCTTAATTTCGTACGCCATTCCACGAGCTCGAGGCTGAAACCGCTTAAACATCGGCCCACCATCGACTCGAGCATCAATCACGACGAGATCATCGACCCCAGGAGCCTGCTGATGCTCTGCATTTCCAAGTGCGCTTTTGATCACCTTTTCGAGCATCCGAGCACCCCGATGCGGCTGGAACCGTAAAATGTCCAGTGCTTCATCTGCAAACTTCCCACGAACAAGGCTCGCAAGATGACGCACCTTGCGGGCACTGATTCGAGCATATTTGTGCGTTGCTGTGTAAGCCATTGAATACCTCGATCTACTTTCCCTTGCCGCCATGACCTCGGAAGGTTCGGCTTGGTGAAAACTCACCCAACTTGTGTCCAACCATGTCCTCAGTCACAAACACTTTGAGGTGCTGCTTGCCATTATGGACCATGAACGTCAGCCCAATAAACTCGGGAACGATAGTACAGGCGCGTGCCCACGTCTTAATTGGATCACGATCACCGCCAGACAATTGCTTCTCGACTTTTCCATAAAGCCGAGGGTCAACATATGGCCCTTTTTTTGAACTGCGTCCCATGAACTACCTTCCAGTTACCTGATTCACCCGTAAGTGCTTCTACTGTTCCTACGTGTACCAAAATTTAGCTTAATTTCACTTCACCCGAATTTGACCATATCGCCTACTTTTCCGACGACGGATAATTGAAGCACCGGATGGCTTTCGAGGCTTTCTCGTTCCACCACCTTTGGCACTTTTTCCTGTCGGGCTTACAGGATGACGACCACCCTTTGTTCTTCCTTCACCACCACCGTGAGGATGGTCAATTGGATTCATCGCAGTACCACGAACATGCGGCCGCCTACCCAACCAACGACTTCTCCCAGCTTTGCCTAGCCGCACCTTCATGTGCTCTGAATTTCCAATTGCTCCAACAGTTGCACGACATGCAGCAGGAACACGGCGTATCTCGCCAGACGGCAATGAGATCTGCGCCCAACCGGCCTCGCGTGCCATTAATGTAGCTGATGTGCCTGCTGATCTGCAGAGACACCCACCTCGGCCTGGCTGAAGTTCAATGTTATGAATGGAGGTACTCAAAGGAATCGCAGAGAGAGGTAACGAGTTGCCAACTTCTGGACTGGCTTCCGCACCGCTCATGACCGTACCGCCGACCTCAAGGCCATCCGGAGATAAAATAAACCGCTTCTCACCATCGACATAGTGAATAAGGGCTATGCGGCATGTCCTATTCGGATCGTACTGAACAGAGTGGACCTTACCGGGAATACCATCTTTGTTTCGACGAAAGTCTATAAGTCTATAATGCTGCTTGTGCCCACCACCACGATGACGAGCAGTAATCTTACCTTGATTGTTACGGCCGCCTGTCTTCTTCTTCCGTACACGAAGATTTTTCGGTACGTCAGCGCCCGGAGTCAATTCGACAAAGTCCGACACACTCGCCGTGCGGCGTCCGGCACTTGTCGGTTTGTAAATTCGAATTCCCATTATCAATACTTTCCGTCGCTATTTTTTTTATTCAGATCAATTAAATCGTGATACCAAAGGCCTAGAAGAGCGTAATCCTGTCCTCTGCATTAAGCGTCACAATGGCTTTTTTCCATGGCTTTGTGCTTCCGCGTCGCATTCGACTGCGCCGCACTTTCCCAAGCCTGTTTTGCACGGCCACTTTACTGACTCGAACCTGAAACAGTTCTTCTATCGCATGACGAATATCTGCCTTACTCGACGCTGTGGCAACTTGGAATGCATATGCATTATTGCGATTCGCACGATGCATTCCCTTTTCTGTCACCAATGGACGAATAATGACCTGATGAGGTGCGAGATTAGGATTCAACTTTGGTGCCGGTGGGATAGGGGCTGCCATGAGTTAC
>JABHNP010000194.1 GCA_018694455.1 Planctomycetaceae bacterium
CATCAAGAGCGCGAGCCGAGTCCGGTATTGACGTTGCCGGTAAACCCGCAGCGGGTTCTAATAATCCAAAATGAATTCTCTCGAATCCTTCAGGAAGTTCCGTGGCATACACCCACGTCAAATAGGCAAATCCTCCAATAAAACAGACCAAAGAAAAAGAAGTTGATATCTTCGAGAGGCGTGAGCCAGTCAGAATATCTGGACGTTTGAAAATGTCTCTTAGGGCAACTAAACCCAGGCAAAACCCAACCGCTGGTACGACCAGAAGCCACCAGTCAATAAAAGCAAGCGGTGAAAGAAAAGCGAGCGTGGCGGCAGCAATTGCTGTTCCAGCGAGTGCTCTGTATGAATGATCCTCGTTATTTACTGGCGCACGTTTTGTGGCTGCTGGAGGATTATCAAAAAGTCCCTTTTTCATTACTGCTGTTTCGCGACTGGTGTTTTCTAGCCAGAGGCCTCCGATTTTCCTGACTGAAGAAGATAACGAGATAGGAAAGCTACAATTACAACAAGAACGAGCCAGAAAAACCACCGTGTCAAAGCCGGTTTTGACTGCTTGTTTTTTTGTGCGAGATTTGGCATCTCAATTACTTTGGAATCTTCTAATGGCTGCGATCCCGTGCTTACGACTCTTGCGCTATTTGTGGTGGCATCGTCAGCAACGACATCAGCCACTTGGGTAGGTGATTTTGGGGGATCCGCAGTCGGGTTGTCTTCGGCGGCTGTTGTGAGACCAGCAAGACCAGCAAGAGTCGCTGCTCTTCGAACAGCCTCAGGATCTATTTCACGAAGTTTCACTAAAGCGCTTGCCGCTTCGGGAAGCGGACACGCTTTCATATAATTCACAATCGGCTCACGTACAAAAATATTTTCTGGCGTTGCGTCAATATAAATGGTGGTGAGCTTTTTTATTACCGACCAATCTTGCCAGCGTGCAAGGTCAGCAATAACGAGGTCCGCTAGTTTGGGTTCATTGAGTAATAAACGTAAGGACTCTAAAACACGTTCACGAGGAATTGTTTCTGATTCTTCCCCAAGGAAGCGAAGGGCCATCACTGCCGCATAGGTTTCGGTGAAAGGAATTTCTCGGGCACTACGGTTAAGAAAAAGCGTGTCAATGAGATCGAGTCCTGTCGGCCCAACGAGGACGACATAGCAGGCAATCAATGCATCTAAACCACTTCGAAGGTCGGATGAGTTTTCACCGAGGTCTTCCCCAAGAAGAATCTTCTCAATTTTGATTGCATCAGTTGGTGTTCCACAGATTCCCAACATGGTGGCGTATAATCGCCTCCTGTTTGAAGGTATCTCTGGTGCCTCTATCCAATCAAGCAGAGCCGTTGGGTCCATTCTGGTTTCAAGACCACGCACATCATCGTACGGTGCGATTGCAAATTCATCATACGCATCTCGAGCAAGGACATCATCTTTGTCTTCGAGATATTGTTGAAAAAAGGCAAGCCGATCAGGACCAGATTCAGGGAGTTTGTCTAGTTTTTTGAGATACTCAACAGCTCGTTCGTTTATGGCAATTGGATTTGACCAGATGAAGTCAGGTGACTCAATTCCCATAACAAGGTAAAGGCCTCCGGGAGTAGTTGCCTCGAGCATGATTGCATCAATCAGTTTTTCTCTATCTAAAAAACCAGATGAAAGGAGCAGGTCTTCTCCTTTGAGGACATCGAGAACTTCAAATTTTGCCTGCGGTAAAGGTCCGTCAGCATTTGGTCCAAGTGAAGAAGGAGGAGGAGGCTCAACAAGGCGGGCGATAACAGTGACTTCACTTTGATTGATTTCCTGTGCAAAAGTCAGCGAGACTGCAGCACAGAACGGACAGGCAAGTGACTGTCCTATAGCCACAACAAACAACGAACTGATGGCAAGCATCAGCATGGAGATTCGAGTAGGAACGAGGGCTGGAATTTGCATGTTCTTAGTATATAAGACACACCGCGATCCTGACTCAAGGATATGAGAATGTGAGCATTTCTGCATTTTTAGCCTTAGCCGAGCCATCGGGAGACATCGGTTCGGTAAGCAGCTACAGCTGGGAGTAATGCAGCTAGAATTGCAAGTACAATGAGGAAGGGTACAAGGAGTATTTCAGTCGTTGTGTACGAGAAAAAACCTGCAGCAACACCGGCATTTGTTGCTATCCATGGCCCAATGAGTCCAACTGTACCGTGCCCGAGGAGCCACCCGATGGTTCCTCCACCAACGGCGAGGAGGATTGCTTCAATGAGTACAGTTGCCAAGACAACGCTTCGACGAGCCCCGAGCGCTCTCATGATCGCCACGTCTCGGCTTCGTTCAAGAGACGAACCAACCATACTCACAAGAATACCAATAGCAGATACAATAACGACAAGAGTGGTCACTAACAGTAGTAGCAATTCAAGAGGTGTAACAAAAAGATCAAGGAGCACTCGAATTTCAGCAATTGGTAGTGCAGCTTGCGCATCACGTCCCTCGTTAATTGCATTCCTGAGACCCATTGCTGTCAGCTCTGCTGGAAGACCAGGGAGGGCAGCTGTTTCAAGCAAAATAGCGGTCACTTCTCGTTGATTGAATGGAAGAAGTCCTTCACCCGCAAATGTGTCCTCAGTTACTTGAGGTTCCTGCGTACCATCGGTGGAATCAATTGGCTTGGCATGTCCATCCTGAAGATAAAATCCTTCCATATTGACAAAGACACCACGATCGATGGGAGTATCTGTTCTGGCAAGAATTCCAACAATCTGAAATGGATCATGTACTTTGCCATCATCAGCACCATGTGTTGGTGCAATTTTATCGTTGACTCGAAGATTGAGTGTATGTGCAACCTGGCTTCCTATAACAGCACTGTAAAGATCTTTGTCCTGAAAGTTAGCTCCTGCTGAAAACTCAAACCGTTGGCCATTTCCACGACTCAGTCGATCAAAATAGGTAGCATTTGTACCAATCACTCGGTGACCTCGATAGTAATCACCCATACAGATAGGAACAGCAGTTTGAGTACTCGCTGCCCAAATCCCATCCGCGTTGTCGGGACGTTCACTGGCTGGTAAAAATTTTGAGTACGTTGCCCATGAAATGTTTTCGATTGGCTTACTGATGAAGTACACACTATTGAGCACAAGCTGAAGAGGGCTGCCTTTTGCCCCAACGATCATATTGTACCCCAAGCCAGCACCGGACTCGAAGGCTTGTTTGACAATGCCCCCTGTTACCAAGGTCGCCACAACAAGTGCAACGCCGAGCGCCATCGACAATGCAGTGAGACCACTGGTAAAAGTCCGTTGTCTAATATTACGCCAAGCGATGCCAAGCAGACTCATCAACACACCTCATTTGTTGTTGGATGAACGGCCACAGCCTGATTGAAGTCTTCCAAGCGATGCCGTATTGGAAACTGTTCGGCAACCTCGGGGGCATGCGTGACAACAAGAAGAGCAACTTGTTCTTCTTGGCATGTCGTCTGTAAGAGATCAATCACCTGTTGTTGATGAGCAGGATCAATGCTTGCAGTTGGTTCATCGGCAAGAAGTACACGCGGCCGGTTGGCCAGTGCTCGAGCGACTGCAACCCGTTGCTGTTGACCGATACTCAAGGCAGCCGGCTTATGGTGGAGTCGGTCAGCGAGACCAACTGATTCAAGGAGTGATTCTGCACGACCTTTGTCAGCAACAGCTGATCCAAAGCTCATCGCAACGAGCACATTTTCGAGAGCAGTGAATCCTGGCAGCAAATTAAATTGTTGAAAAATGAGACCAACTCGATCAGCTCGCAGCCGATCACGTTGTGGTTCTGCGAGTTTGACGATGTCGAGTCCACTGATCAAAACGTGACCGCTGTCAGGACGTGAAATCCCCGACACGACATTTAGAAGCGTTGATTTACCAGAGCCACTTTGGCCTTCAAGTGCGACGAGTTCACCTGCATCGATTTGGAAAAAAGGTATATCAAGAATGAGAAGAGGATCGCCTCCCGGTACAAAGAAAGACTTCTTGACGTCTTGCAGTTCAAGGACAACAGGCGAGTCATCTGTATTTTGGCGAATTGACGGGGTGTGTTTCATGACCAAAGAATCACCGGGAGATGATGGGATGTCAAAAGGAATTTTTCTTGGAAACTATTCTTCTAATAAGTACCTGTTCTGGGAACTCGTGGAAGACAGGATAGACGAACACGTCAATTTCACAAGAATTTGTTGGTAGAGACTTTTGATTTGTGTCATGGTGCGACAAAACCTGTGGGTGATTGAGTGGGACTTGGTGCGCGTGTATAGTTTTGCCGGAGAAAGTTCCCGGTGGTCGTGTCCGAAGGCACTTTAAAACCTGCCGTTCTGATAACTCGTTAAAGGAGTTTTGCCGTGTCCATTCGTGTTGGCATTAATGGTTTTGGTCGTATCGGACGTCTTACATTTCGAGCAATTCATGAAAAATTCG
>JABHNP010000375.1 GCA_018694455.1 Planctomycetaceae bacterium
CATACAATCTATTTCGGAACAGACGTGAATGCATTGCAGACAATTGCATCACTCAAAGGTACTACAACGAATATCGTGCAACCACCAAAACTGATTGCCAAGACAACTTATTACTGGCGGGTTGGGGCCACGAAAGAGTTCGATGATGAAGTCCTGTCGCCCACTTGGACTTTTACAACTCGAGAGTGATGCGACGACCTTCAGTCGATTCATGCGGAACGCAGGCAGCGATCTCTGCTCTCGATGGCTGCAATAACTGGGGCAGCACGTGAACCTTCATTACGGCAACAACCTGCTTGCTAGTAAAAACTAATTTATAAACTTGTTCCTGGTAGCCCTAAAGGGCATCAGTACTTGCTGCCGTCTGACTCTGGAGGCTATTCCTCACCCGATTGTTTCCCTGGCTTCGTTGCCGGCTTCTCCACTGACTTTTCCGCTGGCCTCTCCGTAAGATCTCGTCCAGACTTTGCTTTCCCTGAAGCTTTCTTTTCAGTGGTTGCGGCTGACGGTGTCTCCTCTGCTTTTCCTCGAGCATCTCTATTACTTCCGATACCACTTTTACTGCTCTCTTCATTCTTCATTGTTGTGGGTGTCGCCTTGTCCACAGATTCTATTGCGGCCGGGGATTTCCCACCTGTCTTTTTCTTTGGTGGAACGGCAGCAATGACCGTATCCGGCCTTCTTGTTTTTGCTGCTTTCTTTCCCTTTGCTTCGGCATTTACGTTCGAAACAGACTCTGACTTTGAAATTTGACCGTCTTCAAGACTATCGAGCATCTCCTGGAGACCAAGCAACTGTGCATTAACTGTTTGGGTCGCAGCCCGCACCATTGCCTGCCTATCAGCCTGCGCTCGAGCGGTCGCGTCACTGAATTCCTTTTGTTGGCTCTTCAGCACCTTTGACTGCTCCGCAAAATCTTTTGACCGCTCTTCGAGTGATGCTTCAAGCACACCAATGGCTGTCTTGATTTCTCCAATCATTCGGGCTCGGTCGACTTTTGTTAACTCCGATTGAATCGCAAGTTTTTTAGCGACATCTTTTCGAACTTCTGCAACATTCTCTGTTGCTTCACCAAGCCGTTGCTCAAGACGAGTGGCAGATTTCTTTTGATCATCAAGTTGACCCGATAGCTCCCGCTCAAGACGCAATGCAGTAGCAGCCTGGACTTCGACACCGGCAGCTACGGCGCCCTGCACCTCGCTAATCCGCTTTAAATTTGCTTCACGTGATGCCTTTACTTCACTCATGGTTTGCTGCAAGGCAATCTT
Source organism: Planctomycetaceae bacterium (assembly GCA_018694455.1). Taxonomy (GTDB): domain Bacteria; phylum Planctomycetota; class Planctomycetia; order Pirellulales; family UBA1268; genus UBA1268. The sequence goes on from JABHNP010000375.1 coordinate 1,269, forward strand.
CACTTCAGACTGATTACGAGCAAGTCTCCAGAGCCCTGTCGTTGCGGCAAATGCAATAAGAGCAACAACAACGCTGAGGGTCATCAGGTTCCGACTAGAATTACCATTGTTCTGAATTTCTTCCTCAAGTCTGGTCATACGGCGAGCAAATTCTTCCGACTCCCGACGCCGATCTCCGAGGAAATTTTTGAGTTGTCCAGCTGCGTCACGAATCAGCAAAGCTGCCTCTTTTTGAGAGGGTTCGTCTGGAGGCAGAATCAACTGCTCTTCAGGCTCAGATGCAAGGGACTCGACTTCCGGAGTCTCACTTGCATTTATTTCACCCGGGAGTTTCTTGTCATTGTCTCGGTCATCATTTGGTGCTTGTATCATCAACAACTCCAGACGGAATAAGACCGTCAAACATTTGGTACTCTAGGCAATATCACTGGACTAAGGCCACTTCCGACCATCCTATAAGAGTATCGGAAAGCGGGGGCTACCAACCAGAGTCGACTCTTCAGGAAACAGAGCATAAACTATCAGGGAGTTGGATTTACCCCCTTCAAAATGGGACTAAATTCATCGCATTCAACCAAGCTTGCCTAGATGATCCCACTTCAAAGCATGCAGCGCATATACTGCCTTTGTATGAAGGAGAACTCAAACATGAACGTGTCCACATTTTTTGCTCGAGCGGATCGCACAACTCGAGCATCTTTTGCTGTCCGCATCTGCTGTTTCACACTTGTTACAGTTTTATTGACCTTCTCATCAGCGAGTGTGCGCGGTGAACAGGTTTTGCTTGGAGATCCTGCTCTCACTTCTGGAGTTCCTGGTAGTGGGCCGATTTCTGTACCTCAAATCGAAACATGGTTAGACGACGAACACAACTTTACTGAACTCACGCCAGTTCTTCCACTTGGTCTTTCACAAGGCACAAGCCAAATTACCGGTCTCAATGAGAATCCACTGACTCGCGCGAAAATTGAGCTCGGTCGTCAACTTTATTTCGATCCAAGACTGTCAGTTGATTCCACAGTGAGTTGTGCAAGTTGCCATGATCCATCCATGGGATATACAGCTCAAACAAAAACTGGGATCGGAATTAAAGGACAGGCAGGAGGACGAAACTCACCAGTTTCATTCAATCGCATACTCTCTGACAAACAATTCTGGGACGGCCGAGCTGGTTCTCTTGAAGAACAGGCTATCGGACCAATTGCGAATCCAATTGAAATGGGATTCACTCATGAAGGCGTTGTAAAACGCTTGGCAAGCATGCCAGTCTACGCAAAACAATTCGAAAAGATTTTTGGTTCCTTGACAATCGATACCGTCGGAAAAGCTATTGCTGCCTTCGAACGTGTTCTGGTGACTGCTCCATCACCATATGACTACAACGAGCAGTGGCGAGCGTTTAAAGATCTCGAACCAGAAGACCTTGAAGACGACCCGGAGTTAGCAGAACTCTATGCAGAAGCTGCCGCAGGCATAAAATCGCACCCTATGAGCGATTCAGCAAAACGTGGCAGAGAGATATTCTTTACCGAAAAAGGTAATTGCACTGCGTGCCATGTTGGAGCAAATCTTGCTGATGAGAAATATCACAACATTGGCGTCGGTATGGATCAAGAAAATCCGGATGCAGGACGTCATGTAGTAACAAAAGAACTTGTAGACACCGGTGCGTTCAAAACACCTACTGTCCGTAATGTTGCTCTCACGGCACCGTATATGCACGATGGTTCAATGGCTACGCTCGAGGAAGTTGTTGAGTGGTACGACAAGGGGGGACACCCCAGCAAGCACCTGAGTTCTAAAATCCGACCATTGAAACTCACGGATCAGGAACAGGCTGATCTTGTTGAATTTATGAAAGCATGTACGGGACCGACCCCACCTGTTGAAACCAGCCGGCTCCCTGCTGACGCGTGACAGATGAGATAACACGTCGCGTTGATTCTCAGGTTGAAAAATCTCGCATTATATCCGCCTGATAACTAGCATTTCAGGTTATGGTGTGATGCAACATATCAGCGAATATTATCGAGCAGCAATTATATAGAACGCCGAATGAAGCCATGACTGATGAGCCCAACCCAGAGCAGCCAGTGCAGCAGATTCAACATTCATCCGCAACAGCTCGCATACCCGATGAAATTGGACGGGGAGTCTTCGCTACCGCGGTGATCGTGCTTCACGGAGTCCACGAATACACCATAGATTTTGTCCAGTCGCTCGCTCGTCCTAATCGGGTCGCAGCGAGAATCATACTTCCACCAGCCGTGGCAAACCAATTTGTACTCGCTTTGGAACAAGCACTTGAGAAATACCAGTCTTCTTTTGGTGGGATACCGCACGAACCAAATCCCTCCCAGCAGGCCCAACGTCTACCGTCCGAGAAAAACACTGCTCCCTCTGACAACCTACAAACCGAAGGCATCACAACCGCAAAAACAACTGCTGAGAATAGTACTTCAAAGGCCCCATCCCCCACATCGAATTCACCAAACTCAACACAGCCTGCACCAATCGCTGACATCTACGACAACCTGAAACTTCCCGACGATATGCTTGGTGGTGTCTATGCAAACATGGCTTCGATCTCTCACACTGGCAGTGAGTTCTGCTTCGATTTTATTACACAATTTTTCCCAAGATCTGCAGTCACAGCTCGAGTTTACATGGCCGCACCCCGCGTGCCCGAATTACTGAACTCATTAAAACGATCAATCGATGCCAAATGAGTGAGTCCCATCCACATACAGTGAAACAAACAGGTGTGATCGAGTGCTTCCCAGAAGCCGCTTGATATCCAAAGTCTGTGCGATGGCACAAAGAACGGCCTGCTGACTCAACATACTCTGTCTACGCAATTTTAATCGGAATTCGATTGTTCTCTTTTTTAAGAGAGTCATGATTCTCTAGCAAATAATCAACTGCACGAGCAAAAGCAGGAACTTCCTTGAGACTCAGGACTGTTGATTCCAAATCAGCGATTTTCATTCTTCTCTGCATACGCCCACGAAATTCGGGTTCATCAATCATCCGGCAACAGACGTCAAGAAAATCTGCTTCATTTCGAGTAACCAATTCTTCAAGTCCAACTTTGTTCAAAAGATAAGCCGTCGACAAATTATAAAACCGATTGCCAGCCAACGTCACAACGGGCAACCTGAGCGTGAGCAGGTCAACGGCCGTGTTGTAGCCTCCGAAGGGATGTGCATCGATTGCAAAGTGTGCTTTTTCTAGAGACTGCATGTACCGCTGAAATTCAAAGTTTGGCATTACAACCGTCTGCTCTGATCCAAGTATGTTTTCAACAGCTCGCTTGAGCGGCACATACCCGTTACCAAGTACCGCCCCACCTGGGAAAAAGTGAAACTTGACCGGCGTCTTCACTTTTTCCGAGATGACTTTGAGGCGATTGAGATGATCACTGTTTATTTTTTGACCACTCCAAGTGCAATTGATAATGATTGCGTTATCATCAAGCGTTGGGTATTCCAATTGGTACTCTAGCGGCACTGGCGCCTGCGCACACCCAGGAATTAAAACAAGACGCTCGGAATAATGCTCACTCGCACGGTCAACGACTTCAGTGTCTTGACCACCAATCCAGTAGTCAATTTTAGCTCCAAACGTACTCACCGGATGCCCGTAATTGCTTATCTGAATTGGCGCAATACGCATGTTTGCAAGAATAATGCTTTCGATACTCATTCCAATATCTGGAAAATACGCCATCGCAAAATCATTCGGGTCGACCGCCGACAGGTCGTCTGCTTTTTCTGAGGCGTTGTAATACCGAACTTCACTAAAAACTTCTGTATCAAGATCCTCCCGAGGTCGTCCTAGATGCACAAGTACTAGTTCGTGCTCTTTCGCCAACTCTCTTACGAACGGATGCTGCGACCTGTAAACACTCTGACGAGGAAACCACATCGACGAGAGCACGCCTATTTTTTTTGGTTTTGGCGCATTGACAACTTGCTTTTGGCAAAGAGGCGTTGCCTGAAACAGCCGATTGACACGCTGCTTTACTAAATAATCTTTTTCGTTATCGATATACGTCGCACCAAAATATGCATGATGGGTGAATGAGTTGATTCCAATTAAGCGATCGTCTTCGAATGTAATATGCTCACGTAGATGGGCAAGAGTCTCTGGATCAGATGGACCGGTACGGTACATTTCAAGAAAACAAAAGTACCACTGAGTTGCTAACTGAGGACTAGTTGCAAAAAGTAATCGGCGATCGATCTTGACACGATTTCGACCCGAGTAGAGAGACAGTAGTTTCGTGTAATTTCGTTGCTGCCTTAAAAGAACCTGGACAAATGGGTCTGTTGTTCGGAAATCGCTCATTGCAACGACATTCCCAATCACCGCATTGAGGTCAATGAACTTCGCCGCATACTGCTCCGGCAAGATAAATTCTTCTTGAGTCATGTAATAGAGAAACTGCTTCACAAAGCGATTGATTGCAGCCTGACTTTCATCTTCGAGATGATAGTACGTCACATCTCGAAAGTGTGTCAGAACGGCTAGAAACTGCGCTGCCATCTGCGTGTACTCACCAGCATGATAGTGCTGCACAAGCCTCGCTGCATCAAAACCCAGAAGCGGGCTACCTGCCGCAGGAACACCTACAACATTCTGCTGATGAGGAGCCGGCACCTGAGAATTTTCTGACGCCCCTTGATTGTTATTCGACACCGGTGACATCTATCTCTCCACTTTAGCCACTATTTAACAGCACAAGTCTTCTTGCGAACGCGTAGTTTTAACACAACC
>JABHNP010000356.1 GCA_018694455.1 Planctomycetaceae bacterium
CACAGTAGAAAATTGCATGAGGTTTTCCCATCGAGACACACGTCATGCGAGAATCTAATAACGATGAGTCCCACCATTCAGAATGGTTACCAATAACTGAAGAAGCTAAATTTATAATTGGTTCTGTCACCGCAGCAGAGTCAACTGGTATGTCCTCTGGATTTAAAAGTGGGCATCCCATATCGACCCGGACCTGGCTTACCTTCGAACTTACCGGCGATACAGTCATCCCAAGAACACCGCGACCTGTTTCGATCGTCAAGTCACCTGCGGCTGAATAGCCTCTGGAAACAACTATGTGCCCCACACATCGCACACCGTTTCCACACATCTCTGATTCACTGCCATCCGCATTGAACATCCGCATTTTCGCTGCTGCTTTGTTCGAGGGCTCGACAAGTATCAGGCCGTCTCCGCCTACGCCACGGTGACGATCGGCAAGCAAGGGAGCAAGAGTGACCGGATCTAATAAAGCGGACTCGGTGAATCGGTCAATGTACACATAGTCATTTCCTAAGCCATGCATTTTTATAAACGAAAGCCCCTTAGGATCTATTCTTTCAACCTGCGTCACCTTTGCCTCAATCCTTCTACGAATGCATTTTCATGAAACCTGACATGTGACCGTTTCCGTTTGTCTTATACGTCACCTAATAGCCGACCACTGACTGATACGTCCTATCATATGTCACCATTTACGACCGTGGCTACAATCCACCCTGACTTGTTACCCCCGGCTGCAATGGTCGACTCGCTGTCCGGCGAGATTTAGATTTTTCCAGTCGCTGCGACTGTAGCTTTTGTATTGCTGCAGCAAGTGTTGGAAATGCCTCAGTTGAAAGCTCGGGTGAATCGAGGGAGCCGTCAACATGCAAAAGAAGGAATTGACCGCTAGCCCCACCGAGCATTCGCTTCATTGCCGGGAGCTGCTCTTCTGCATCTCCCATTATTGATCGAAATGTCATCTGAACATCACCATCAAAGCCCACCTCCCCGTTTCCGACGAGGCTGATTGCATCACCTGCCAGCTCGATTTCATCAAGATACGCATGAGGGCCAGCAACACGAAACTGAATAAAACTTGACCCAAAAGCACTTCGGTCAGGTGCTTTCACACGAAGCATTTTAAGCATAGCTACAACAAGGGGAAGCTCGTAGACGTCCGCATCACGTAGCCGCAACTGACCATGGCCACGTAACGAATGGGTCCCAGCACGCGTGCCGCTAATCTCAGCTGACCCGAAGACCCGTCCCTTAAATCTGTGAGGTGTACCTCTAGAATCACAAGCAATTCTTTCAAGATCTGCATCCACAAGAGATGCTGCGACTGTGAATCCACCAAGGCCAGAGGAAGACGCCATACCGTCAACCTCTATTTTCCCGCCTGCCACCTTCGCAGAAAGTCGCCTTGGTTTCATGCCGTCTGACACTGTCATTGCGCCAAACCGCACTCCAGACTGATCCATGAGAATCGGGCCTCTTATCTGAGTTAGCTGAATGCCTTGCCAAATTGCACTATCAAGATCTACTTCTCCATTAGCAGACCATCTTTGTCCATCTGTGCTCCCACGAAGACTCAGGCCTCCGTGTACATTGTTAAGTGCTACACCTATGTCAAAACACCCCTGCTCAACATCAAGATGACAATCCCAGGAAGCCGCACAAAGACCCTTTTTTGATTCTTCTTGTGCGACATTTGTCGAATAAATATCAAGACTACCATCGATTGAAAGTAACCCGTTTGGGCCTACTGTAGACAATACTTCCTGCAAGCCATCAGGTAACGCACGTAGTAATTCATGGTCAGCCCTAAATCGATCTGCAGACAAATGGGAAAGTGACACGTGCCAGCTTCCGTCAGGAAGAAACCGGCAGTTACCCTCGGTAGAAACAGTTGTCCTCGCATGAACACCTCGCCAGCCCCCTAACTGAAGGAGACCATTATTCCAGGTAAGTTTTCCTTGCAGCTTCTCTAATCGATACGGAAACCAAACCGGTTCAATTGATACTGTATTTGCGTGGGGAGTTGCATCCAGAACAACCTCTGTCTTCTGTCGTCCGACGGTGTGTTTTACAGTTGCGACAAAGTCTGCTTTCCCTCGTGGCGCAAGGTCGTCCCAAAATCTCCTAATGCCAACAGGAAGAGCATCACGCAATTCTTGATCTAGAACAACTTCACTACCAGCCAATTCAAGAGTGAGCACGCCCTGCTCTCCGGAACGACGATCAAGGCGACCAGAACATTCGACAATACCGGTATCATTTCGACCTGTTATTCCAGTGAGAGTCCAGTTGTCTCCACTCATGACGACCGACCCCTGCACATTCGTTAAAGGATACGGAAATCGAACATCCTTAAGAGTACAGTCGAGAAGTCTGATATCGAGTGAATTGAAGTGGCCTTTAGGAAATTTCGGAGAACGATCCTGACGAAAGACAAAATTGAATGTTCCACTTGCATGAAGACGTTCCAGTATTTCTGCCCCTCGAGTGGGCATTGCAGTTAATAATCGTTCATCGATCGGCATTTCCCGCCCACGAACCTCAATATGCCCAATCGAACCAGCATCGGTCAGTTGCATTTGTCCATTAACCTGCACAGGATTTCCACCAGCCTGCCCTGTCAAATGCATTGTTAGTTGTTTGTTATTGAGAATTACAGTCCCAACTGTCCTGTCGAGACGGTAAG
>JABHNP010000357.1 GCA_018694455.1 Planctomycetaceae bacterium
CATGTTCGCCTTATTGAAGACACGAGTTCTGATGCCATACGGTACCGACAAACATTTGAAGAGCTTTTTGAGGCACTCGTACCTGTGCCTGCGCTGATACCGCAGCACACACCAGATGCAAAACAAGGAAACTATGCAAATCAGCTTCTCTCTGATCTGACAAACACATTGAAATGGGCTCATGACCGGCGGCTCCCTATGCGAGGGCACACGCTTGTCTGGGGAAACCTGCAACCATGGAGCAATGCTTTTGTTGCAGCCAATAAACCAAAACAAATTCTCTCCTCTATACGAGAGCATGAGAAATATGTTTTAGACAAAACGAAAGATGTCATTCATGAGTGGGATGCTATTAATCATCCTATTCGATTCCAAAAAGATCTTCGTGATGTTTTTGGAGCTTCGATCTATTCAGAACTCCTTGCCGAACAGCGGACGATGACATCTGCAAAACTGATAATAAATGAAGCACTCTTTGATAATGACCGAGAAGAACGTTTTTTTCAATTCATGAAGAAGTTTCAAAACCAGTCACCATCCAAAGCCGATGGCATTGGCTTTCAAAGTCACTTTTCAACAAATAACCTCCGCGGTATGGAAGACCTCTGGAGGCGATACGAACGATTTGCACCACTTGTCGATCGACTTGTTGTGACTGAATACGACTTTGTATGTAATGACGACAAACTTCATGCGGATTATCTACGTGACATCCTCACGTTGTCATTCAGCCACCCGAAAATGACTGGCTTCATCAATTGGGGATTCTGGGCTGGCTATCACTGGAAACCTGAAGGCACATTGATTCGAAAAGACTGGGCTGAAAGACCTGCCCTTAACATCTGGCGTGACCTTGTGCATGAAACATGGTCAACGAATCTTGATCGACAGACCGATGCCAAGGGCCAGGTGAAAACAAAAGCATTCTTTGGTGACTATGAAATTACGGTCTCCGTTGAAGGTAAGACTCTCACAGAGACCTGGGCCCATACAGCTCAAAGCGGACCACTACTATTGGAATTGTGAAAGACACAACGGCTGGAATAACAGATGTACTTTCTTGTGCTTTTTACTTTCTTGGGCTCTTTTAATAGCACTTTTATGACTACGATAATGACCGCAACTTCTTTCCCAATCAGGCGTTTCATACCTTAGTACCTTCTGCATTCTGATTACATCTATTCGTATTCTCCGTTGGTCAAATTTTCTTAGGAGTAAGATGTGGCTCGTTCCTCAAAAACTCGCACCTCAATTCGTGACGCTGTTCGCAGGCATCCAAACAAAGGTTCTGGTCGAAAGTGGCTTCAGCGCATAATCGCTGTAAGTACGTGTCTTCTACTCCTGATATTTTTCGCTAGCTGGTGGGCAGGTGCATTCACTGAGCCTGAGGTTGTTGCAGAGATTCATACAATGGTTGATGAGGAGGTCGCATATCTGGCCAAAGTCGCCCGAAATGAAATTCCTTATGGCTCATCAGATCGTGACATGGGTGAATGGTTTCAGAAATTTCGGGATGTACCAGAACAATATCGTGGTCAGATTCGCCAAGATATGGGTCGACTTTTTGCTGCTCGTGAACGGGCTGCAACCCAATCATATTTCGCATTACCGCAGAACAAGCGACAGGCAGAAATGGATCGACGGATCCAAGCTGAAGAAGCTCGCAGTAAAGAGCGTCGCGAGCGATGGGCTGCGGAACGAGCCGCTCGTGAAAAAGCCGATACGAACAGACAACCTTCATCACAGAATGAACAAACTGCCGGCGGACAAGAGAGTCGACGCGGTGGACAGGATGCGAATCGGGAGGCTGGTCAAGGACGTCGTGGTCCACCACGAACAGAAGATACCCGAAACGATTGGATGAAACGACGCCTCGATAACTCATCACCAGATGAAAGAGCGCGTCGAACTGAATATCGGCGAGCCATGACCGAACGCCGTGAACAGTTGGGAATCGAACCAGGCCGAGGTGGCGGACCTCCTGGGCGCCGTGGCCCACCTGGTGGACGACCTACTTAAAAGTTTGGCTTTTCTTATAAAATCTGGAATATCCAACAGAAGCGAATGAACCGCTTTCGTTACTACGTATAAAAAACGTATCATAGAGGGTGTGCTCGATGTATTCTTTTCTTTGATACAGGTCGTATGTATTCCAAGGTCTTTAAATTATTCTGGACATTGGCTCTTCTTATTCCAATACTTGCGGTTGGTGAGTGTCGTCGTCAGCAAGACACTCGTTCTCTGGATGACGCAACGTGGAACATACGAAAAGTACATGACGGTGATACTGTGACGGTTGCTGATGAAAACGGCCACGTTGAGAAGATTCGCCTCGCGGATATTGATGCTCCAGAGTACCGGCAGCCTTATGGACAAATCGCTCGTGATAGACTGTCGCAAAAGTTAGATCATGTTCCATTTCAAGTAAAATCACGTGGCCGTGATCAGTACGATCGACTCCTCGCGACGCTCTGGGTAGATGGTCGAAGCATCAATCGTGAGCTGGTTGCCGAGGGACTCGCCTGGGTCTTTGACCGATATTCGCCCCCTGCTGATCTCCTCACAGCGCAGGAGCAAGCAAAAAAGGCTCAAATTGGCCTCTGGGGGGCCTCGAATCCTATTCGTCCCGCCACGTGGCGAGCGACTCATCCCCGACAATAATATGACTCGTGACGATGACTTATGCAGGTCGTAAGGAGTTGATTTGAGTTCTTTTTTGTTGACATCCGATATCCTAATGCTGGCCAAATTATGCGAAATACACCGGATGTTGTCATTACTGGCGTTGGAGTCATCAGTCCTATAGGCATTGGGACTGATGCTTTTTGGCACGCGCTGCTCGAAGGCGAAAGTGGTATCCGACCGATCGATCTTTTTGACGCAGACGGTCTAACTGTTCGTTTTGGTGGACAGGTTCCAAGTTTTGATCCAAAGCTCTACGTAAGGCCTCGAAAAAGCTTGAAGGTAATGAGCCGGGATATCCAATTCGGTTTTGCGGCTGCAGACCTGGCGATAGCAGACGCTGGCATATCAAGTGACAAACTTGATCCGGAGCGTTTCGGAGTCGTCTTTGGCAACGAAATGATCTATGCCGATCTTGATGATCTTGAAACAACCTATCGCCGTGCCAAAACAAGTGCTGGTACATTCTCTTACAAACATTGGGCAGAAGCGATCCACGAGGAATTGCAGCCACTCTGGCTCCTGAAACACCTGCCAAACATGACAGCATCGCATATTGCGATTGCCCAGGATGCTCGGGGTCCGAATAACACCATTGTTCTTGGTGATGTCTCAAGTTTGCTAGCTGTTTCGGAAGCTGCAAGTGTTATTCAGAGAGGCTGGGCTGACATCATGTTGGCCGGTGGTACTGGAAGTCGATTACATCCAACGGCACTTGTTGCACGAGGAAACGCCGTACTTTCAAAACGAAACCATGACTTTGGAGCTGCTTGCCGACCTTTCGACTTGCATCGAGATGGTCTTGTGAATGGCGAAGGTGCTGCTGTGCTTGTCCTTGAATCAAGAGAACATGCCGAAAAACGAGGCGGTCACATCCGCAGTCGAATTCTCGCGACCGCTGCATGTTGTGAACCGCGAAAGCAGGAGAATCTTCCAACTGGACGTGGTGTTGAAATGGCGTTGCGGAATGTACTCCGTCAATCCGGCCTGAATAGTGAGACACTTGGTCACATTAACGCCCATGGCCTGAGCACAGGCCCGATGGATCGCGCTGAGGCACAGGCTATTGCAGCTGTTGTTGGCAACACACCTGTCACTGCACCAAAGGGAAACTTTGGGCATGCGGGTGCCGGGAGTGGTCTCCTTGAATTAGCAGCGAGTGTTCTTGCAGTTGAATCAGGCTCGATTCCTCAGACACGAAACTACAAAACTCCTGACCCAGCATGCCCAGTCCAGGTCATTCATGACAAGCCAATGACAGGGCGACCACGCACTGCAATTTCTCTTAATTTTAGCACGATGGGACAGGCCTCTGTCGTGGCGATAGCCGCCGACTGACACGTGCTCCACCTCTGTGCTGATGCTTTCGTACAGTGTTGTGCAAACCATCCTGATCCTTTTTAGTGCATCCGAACCAACCGTCATAATCGTCAATCTACGTTCTCTATTGAATCAGCAAACTCGTCCGGTCGATCTCATCTAATGGAAAATAACTCCCACTCCCACATGCGGAATACTTCTTGTGAGACGTCACACAATTTTACTCGTTGGTTTACTTGTCTTTTTAGTTGGCATCCAGTTTCGGATGGTCGAATCATTTACCTTGAGTGACTTTTCAAGCCGAGTCGTATCATCACAAATTGCGTCAGATAAAGCAGTCACACCAAATGTCTGGCAAGCGACAGCAAGCCGAAAAGTTGTCTCACCGCCACGATGGCTCGGACTCGCACTCATGTCAGTGGGTGCCGTGTTGACTCTTCGAAGCATGAAGCCACCAAAGCTTGGATTCAACAGCTAATGTGAATGCACAACTGCGTCAGGCATTCACGACAATAGATCTTCGAGATGCCTCTCTCGACCCTGAAGCGTCATCACCCTGAGTACCTATTCTTTTGCGAAGCCCTGACGAAGTGGTCTCCTGATAAAGACAGGTCGTTTCGGCCTTACGCAACCGGTGATCCAGTAGTGTACGAGTGGTTCCAAGATCTCCAGGAAAAGTATGGTGATCTTAATCCGACCAATTACTTCAGCGTGAATAAAAAATGAATATCTAAAACTAGTACAAATCAGGGAATGCATATGGGGAACCATATTGCTCTTCTGGGGGCCACGTGTAAAAAAATGAATGTCGATGCCATAGTGCGTTGGGACTGTTTAAAGACAGAGTGGTATCATCCTCCAGCGTATCCGACATATCTTTTCCATAACCCGCTTCGCACAGCAGAAACAGTTGTCTTTGATCAACCAATAGAGTGAGATATCTATGATACGGTCAGCGGTCAATTTTTAGCTCATGGAATACGTGGTCCACACACGCTACTAATAGATGCTGATCAGGCTGTTGTCCTCGTTCTTACACCACAAGGTGGTCACTGTAGAATAGAAGGCACAAAACTAATCGTCGATGACATTGTTGTTGACTATCGAATTGCACCCCAACGAGATTGAGAACTTCTGTATGAAAACTATAGCTTTCATCTGCTGTACTCTTTGTGTTGTCATCAATCTTGATAGCGTTGCTGGAAAACAACCGATACAGACTGCACCAGCTCCTAATATTGTGTTCATTCTTGCCGATGACCTCGGGTGGCAAGATGTGGCCTGCTATGACATTGACGCTCCAAGCCCCATGGAAACCCCACATATTGATGCTCTTGCAAAAAAGGGAATCCAATTCTGG
>JABHNP010000392.1 GCA_018694455.1 Planctomycetaceae bacterium
CGAACACAACAGTACAAACTGTACCCAGAGGGAGGTTTTTTTGAAGTGCCGGAAGATCTTGAAGAATCAAATGATCTGAATGAATCCAGTCTGAGTAAGGGTGCCTCTCTAGAGAAAAAAATGCTGACGACTGTGCTTGGTAAAGCACCCCCCGCCCCGACTGAACCGGGAAGCCGAACAACGGTGAACAGACCAACCTATGCCGATTGGCCATGTATTGCTCACTAAACTATAGTTTTGCGAAAATCTCGTGTAATACCAAATGTTACAGCACATGATTGGGTAATAAGGAAAATAAGCAATTTCTTAAATGACGGTATGTCAATGTCTGGGAATCATATGTCACACCTACACATGCGACTCTTGTGCTTTGCTTTCCTGCTCTTAAGTGGAGGCGGCCTGACTGTTGCCGACAATCCCCCTGCGGTGACCACCTTTCTTGAGACGCACTGCGTTGACTGCCATGGTGCTGATGGAGAAGGTGACGTTGACCTTCAGTTGTTCGCTAGCGGGCAGGAGCAGTCACCGGAACTGATTGAGTTGGTTCATCACGTGATCGAACGTCATGAGATGCCACCAGAAGAGATGGAGCAGCCACCGAAAGAAGCCCGCCGAATGGTAGCCAGCGAACTTTATAATCTGCTTGCTGCAAAAACACGACAGACTCAGGCACCACGTAAACAATCGCTGCGTCGTATGAATCGATTTCAGTATCACAATGCAGTGACTGATTTGTTTAATTTGCGATGTGCTGTTTTTGGACTGCCCGAGAGAGTTGCACGCGTTTATGCGAATTACTTTGATCCTGCAAAAGGCAGGCTGCCGGATATCGTTGCTGTTGGAAATCGTCCACTTGGTAAGTCACAACTCATCGAGCCGAGACTCGCGGGCGTAGCACCGTTCCCGCAAGATCTCCGGGCCGAACATGGGTTCGATACGCAGGCAGACCACCTGTCATTATCACCCTTACTCATGGAGTCGTTTCTTTCTCTTGGTCAGTCGATTGTGCAGAGTAAAGACTTTGTGAAAAAGAATGTTGGTATTTGGGGCGAGTTTTTCGAGGCCCCAGAAAAACATGCAGATCCTGAGAGCAAAGTAATAGAAACTCGGCTGACCAAGTTTTTGACATTGGCTTTCCGTAGGCCCGTTGAAAAAGAAACATTGGATCGGTATGTGTCATTCGTGACCGCAAAGCGAGCGAAGGGCATATCATTCGAAGACTCTATGAAGGCAACAGCAGCTGCTGTAATAGCTTCACCTCGCTTTCTTTATATTTATAACGCTGATTCTCAGTTTGAAGGTGCGGAAGCCCTTGATCCTTATTCGTTCGCTTCGCGACTATCTTTTTTTCTCTGGGGCAGCATTCCCGATGAGCAGCTTCTTTTTGCAGCAGAAGCCGGCCTGCTCGAAAATAAGCAGGGGATTCGAGAAGAAGTGCGTCGAATGCTGAAGAGTAAAAAGCTGAAGAGATTTTGTGATGCCTTTCCTTTGCAGTGGCTTCAGCTTGATCGAATGATTTCAGCAACCCCTGATCCGGATCTATTTCCTCACTTCTATTTTTCAAAATACCGCCTCAGCATGCATATGATGCTTGAGCCATTGTTGCTGTTTGAGGCAGTTCTTCTTGAAAACCTTCCCGTCACCCAGTTCATTCATTCTGATTTCACCTATCGATCACATCAATTGAACAAGGCATATGCGGAACTCGGTCTTGACGTTGCGGCGGCAAAACCAACAGGCCCAACTCGCCTGGTATTTGAACGAACGCTGACTCAAGACAAACGGAGTGGCGGTGTTATTACCAATGCAGCTGTTATGACCATGCTTTCGAACCCTGAGCGATCGCAGCCAATTTCACGAGGGGCATGGTTAGCATCAGTGGTTTTTAATGATCCGCCCAAACCGCCACCGGCTGATGTGCCTCCGCTGCCGGAGCATGCTGGGATAGAGACAGAGACGCTGACTTTGCGTGAGCGGCTTAGTGCCCATCGAGAACGTGCAGACTGTCGTGGGTGCCATGAGCAGATCGACCCGCTGGGATTTGCACTTGAAAACTATGATGCTGTTGGACGGTGGCGGTCGACATATAAAAATGGTCGTTCAGTAAATTCATCAGGAAAGCTTTTTCATCAGTATGACTTTGGAAATATCACAGAGTTCAAGGAAGCAATCCTCAAGGAGGATGCGACATTCGTGAAGGCATTTGCAAAACACCTTCTTTCATTTGCACTGGGGCGTAAGTTGACGCCCTGGGATAACGTTGACGTTGAAGATGTTGTCGCGACAACCGCGGGCGATGGGTATAAGATTCAAAGCATCATCGAGGGTGTCGTGATGAGTCCGGCGTTTAGGAGTCCATGGTGAGAATTAACCGTCGAAAGTTTCTTCGGGGTGTTGGTGGGTCTGCCCTCGGGCTCCCGTGGCTTGAGGGTATGGTGGACGCACACGCAGTAAGTGCTTCAGCACTTCGGATGGTGCATTTCTACGTACCGATCGGTGTGGTCCGCCGTGGGTTTTTTCCTGGGGAGGCTGATCACATTATTCCGAAGGGGAATCTTGGCGGTGTAATGAGATCACTCGGTGAGCAGGATCCACATCAGTCACTCAAGCCGCTTGATGGTTTGACACCGACGATGGAGCCACTCGAGGGCCTGAAAGATCAGATCACACTCATCACCGGAATGGAC
>JABHNP010000200.1 GCA_018694455.1 Planctomycetaceae bacterium
CTGTGCGAGTGTCAGTACCTCGTTGTAGTCAGTGCCATCCTGTTCCATCTTTGTGAGAATGAAATTACTTGTTCCATTTAGAATTCCACGGATCGAGGATATTCTGTTTCCCGTAAGGCATTCTGATATGGCTGACACGATCGGAATTCCTCCAGCAACAGCCGCCTCAAAAGCAATGGATCGCCCCATTTCATGAGCCACTCCAAAGAGTTCGGGGCCGTGCTCTGCCAGTAACGCCTTGTTCGCTGTTACCAAGTCTTTCCCACTCTTAAGAAGTTCGATGGCGAGTGTCCGGGCAGGCTCAAGACCTCCCAGAAGGAGAGCTACGATACTTATATCTGGATTGTCTCTGACTTGAGCGAAATCATTCGATATCTGGTCACCCGGCAGTTCGATACTTCGTTGTTTACTAGGATCCTGCACGACAACATGATCAACAAGTACTGCCCGACCCGCCTGCCGCGAAATATGTTCCGCTGAATCCTGAAGAACACGTACAACACCGGTGCCTACCGTTCCCATGCCGATAAGGCCAATACGTATAGGGCTCGTCATTTTTTTATCCCAAAAGTGTCTCAAATGTGTTCCGTTTCATGTTCTACAAGAGTACTTCGCTGCGTGTCTCACTGGAAGCGACGCGTGTTGAGCACGCAGACGATGCGACATCACCCCACTGAATGAAAAAGTTTGGTAGTCTTCGGTTGACGTTTTTTCAACTTGAACCTCGTGAGGAGTTACACCCTTGGATACAGCTGCCCATGATTTCCTGGTCAGGATTCTTGAAACACCAAGTGCTTCCGGTTACGAGGAGCCCGTTCAAAAGATTGTTCGTGAATACCTAAAGTCCTGTGCTGATAAAATTGAGACTGATGCGCACGGAAACGTAATTGGAACAGCTAATCCGGATGGTGCGTGCCGAATGTTTCTGGCAGGACATTGTGACCAAATTGGGCTCATTGTGCAGCATATCGATGGTGATGGATATATCTCTGTACAACCAATTGGTGGGTGGGACCCAATGCAACTTATTGGAACTCATGTAGTGATCTGGACTTCCAACGGTGGTGTTCCTGGAGTCATGAGCAGAAAGCCCATACACCTCCTTACCGACGACGAGCGGAAAACAGTTCCTAAGATGAAGGATCTCTGGATTGATATCGGCGCTGGCACAAAAGAGGAGGCAGAGCAGGTTGTTCGTGTAGGAGACTCCGCCACATTTGCGTTAAAATATCAGCCGCTTCGAAATGGACTCGCGGCATCTGTAGCTATGGATGACAAAATTGGTCTGTGGGTTGTTATTGAGGCGTTTCGCCGGGCAGTTGCCGCTGGTCCCCTACCCTGTGCTCTTTCCGTCGCATCAACCGTACAAGAAGAAATAGGCCTACGTGGTGCAAAAACAAGCTGTCACAGGGTTAATCCTCATGTTGCAATCGCTGTCGATGTCACACATGCAACAGATTGCCCAACGATTGATAAAAAAACCGAAGGGGATATCTCACTTGGGCAAGGACCGGTTGTGTATCGAGGTCCAAATATGCACCCCCAGGTAGTCGAACGGCTATTAAACGCTGGTGAGACACACGATATTCCAATTCAACTGGCGGCATTCGGACGAGCCACCCCGACTGATGCCAATGTTCTTCAGGTCTCCCGCGATGGTGTTGCTACCGGTCTTGTCAGCGTACCTAATCGATATATGCATTCTGCCGTCGAAACGATCTCTTTAGAAGACGCTGACAACACAGCGGACCTCCTTGCTGCATTCTGCCGAAATCTCGAGGGGGACATTGACTGGTCTCCAAAATAGTTTCAGTTTCAGGATATTTTGTCTCCGGTGCCAAACCTGCCAAAAAGGCACCGTGTTGTACGGTTTTAGAAATCAGGCAAGGCCCTTCCCTAACAAAACGCAACAGAAACCCGATAAAATTGGGGCAAAAAAAAAATTCCTTACTTTGGGCTCTCCGGCACAAAGGTTGCATTCTCTCATAATGGATATTGGTGTGGCTGCCAGAACAGCCCATCTCATGACCGCGAGGTCCGTTGAGTACGCTTTTGAAGGAGCTTTTTGTGGCAAAGCAAATGGTGTTTGAGGATGAGGCTCGCAAGCCTTTACTTGCAGGTGTTTCGAAGCTCGCACGAGCTGTAAAAAGTACGCTTGGGCCGCGGGGCAGAAATGCTGTACTCGATAAAGGGTGGGGCTCTCCAAAGGTTACAAAAGACGGCGTCACCGTTGCCGAAGACATCGAACTCGACGATTCATTTGAAAATCTCGGGGCACAACTCGTCAAGGAAGCAGCAAGCAAGACAAATGATGTTGCTGGTGATGGAACGACAACTGCAACCGTACTTTCCGAGGCAATATTCCGGGAAGGTCTCAAGATGATTGCTGCGGGTGCCGATGCGATGGCGTTGGCACGAGGAATCCACAAAGCAGTGGAATCTGTATCGAAAGAGATACTCAGCCTAGCAACCCCCATCAATGAGAAAAACAAAAAGGAATTGATGCAGATCGCCACAATTGCTGGAAATAATGACCCAACAATTGGTAATGTCCTTGCTGAAGCCATTCTGAAGGTTGGAAAAGACGGAGTCATTACCGTTGAGGAAGGAAAGCAGGCCGAGACGTTTGTCAATGTTGTCGAAGGCATGCAATTTGACCGTGGATTTCTCTCTCCACACTTTGTGACCGACGCTGACTCACAGATTTGTGAATTTGAAAACCCCTACATACTTATTTTTGAAGAGAAGATTTCGAGTGCGAAAAATCTCGTTCCCCTTCTTGAGGCCATCAGCAAGGCTGGCAAACCGCTGGTCATCATTGCTGAAGATGTTGATGGCGAGGCACTTGCGACACTCGTTGTCAACAAACTGCGGGGTATTGTTCAAGCAGTGGCTGTAAAGGCCCCGGGGTATGGCGACCGACGAAAAGCAATGATGGGCGACCTTGCCGTTCTCACTGGTGGGCAAGCGATTTTCAAGGACCTTGGTATAGCCCTGGACGCCGTACAACTTACGGATCTCGGAAAAGCAAAGAAGGTTATTATTGCTGCTGAAAATACAACGATTGTAAGTGGTGGAGGTACCAAAGACGCCATCAATAGTCGAGCGGCACAGATTCGTGCGGAAATAGAGGCCACCACAAGCGAATATGATCGCGAAAAATTGCAGGAACGTCTTGCTAAGATTGCTGGCGGTGTTGCTGAAATAAATGTTGGTGCAGCAACTGAAACTGAAATGAAAGAGCGCAAAGCACTTATTGATGATGCGAAGAGTGCTACACAGGCCGCTCTCGCAGAGGGTGTAGTGCCTGGTGGTGGCGTGGCTCTTCTGCGGGGTGAAAAAGTTATTGAGAAACTTGGGCTCAAGGGTGACGAAAAGCACGGTGCTTCAATTGTAAAAAATGCACTGCATTACCCACTGGAAGCGATTGCCGACAACGCAGGACTTGATGGTTCAGTTGTTGTCAACCGAGTGCGTCAACTTAAAGGCAAAAATGATGGGTACGACGCGGATAAAGGGGACTACTGTGACCTCGTGAGTGCTGGCGTGATTGATCCGGCAAAGGTAGTTCGTACAGCACTTCAGAATGCTGCAAGTGTGGCAGCACTTCTGCTGACGACAGAGTCACTGATCACTGAAATTCCATCAGAAGAAGAACCAGAACCAGAGGGTCATGACCACGGCATGGGTGGTATGGGTGGTGGCATGCCTGGCATGGGCGGCATGGGCGGCATGGGCGGCATGGGCGGCATGGGTGGCATGCCCGGCATGATGTAGACCCGTTGATAGTACAAAAATGAGGGGTTCCTCGTTGAAAGGCCCCTGACTTTGACGTTTGTTGATAATTACTTTGGAGTGAAAAATGGCTGCAAAAAAACTAAAAATTCACCCGCTTGATGACAGGATTGTTGTTGAGCCTGTTGAAGCAGAAGAGCGTACATCAGGTGGCATTGTGCTGCCCGACTCAGCTCAAGAAAAACCGCAGCGTGGACACGTTGTAGCCGTTGGACCTGGCCGCCTTCTCGACAGTGGCCAACGTGCCAGCCTGTTGGTTTCGCTGGGTGATGAGGTCATCTATGGCAAGTATTCAGGTAACGACATGGAAGTGGACGGCCACGATGTCAAAATCCTCCGTGAGAGTGACATCCTAGCAAAGGTTCTCAATTAAACGGTCATTCACGTGACTTTTTACAGTCACCAGGTTTTAAAGTGGGTCAAAAATCCACGCTGTAGTGAGTTCTGAAAAATAACAATTACGTTCCAGCCGGGATGGTTGGCTATTGAAGGAGAGACAAGTCGTGCCCAAGCAATTGCTTTTTGAAGACTATGCCCGTGGAAAACTTCTTAAGGGTGTTGAAAAACTCGCTGATGCAGTCGCTGTTACGATGGGGCCAACTGGCCGCAACGTGATCATTGACAAAAGTTTTGGTGGCCCAACCGTGACTAAAGACGGAGTGACGGTTAGTAAGGAAGTTGATCTTGAAGATGCTTTCGAAAACATGGGCGCAAAGCTAGTTAATGAGGTAGCGTCAAAAACATCTGATCTCGCTGGTGATGGAACGACTACTGCAACAGTTCTCGCACGATCGATATTCCGTGAAGGGATTCGCAACATTGTCGCAGGAAGTAACCCTACGGCGGTACGTCGGGGTATCGAAAAAGGTGTTGCAGCCGCAGTACAACATCTTATGGAAATTGCACGCCAAGTGAGTCGACCGGAAGAAGTTGCTCAGGTTGGCTCTATTAGCGCTAATAATGATACTTTCATTGGAGACCTTTTGGCCGAAGCATTGCAAAAAGTTGGCAAAGATGGCGTCATTACTGTTGAAGAAGGCAAAACAACTGAGACGGCAGTTCGGTTTGTTGACGGAATGCAATTTGATAAGGGATATATCTCACCGTATTTTATTAATAAGCCAGCAGAAATGACCTGTGAATTTGAGGATGCACTAATCCTTATTCACGAGAAAAAAATCTCAAACCTTCGTGAATTGGTGCCTTTGCTCGAAAAAGTTGCTCAGTCAGGGAAACCATTTTTCATCATTGCTGAAGACATTGACGGCGATGCCCTCACTGCACTAGTCGTGAATAAACTCCGCGGTGTTCTGAATATTTCAGCAGCAAAAGCACCTGGGTTTGGCGATCGTCGGAAAGCAATGCTTGGTGACATTGCCACACTCACTGGAGGCACTCTTATAAGTGAAGACCTCGGCATAAAACTTGAAAACGTCGAACTCTCACATCTTGGTTCAGCCCGCACCATCACCATTGATAAAGACGAAACAACGATTGTTGAGGGAGCAGGCAAGCCTGCAGACGTGAAGGCCCGAGTTCAGCAAATACGAAACCAGCTGGAAGCAACGGAGAGCGAGTACGATCGCGAAAAGCTCCAAGAACGGCTCGCCAAATTGACTGGTGGCGTTGCCATTGTCTCCGTTGGTGCCGGAACTGAAGCTGAAATGAAACAAAAAAAAGCCCGTGTTGAAGATGCCCTGCACGCAACACGCGCAGCTGTTGAAGAGGGTATCGTTCCTGGCGGTGGCGTTGCTTTAGTGCGGTGCCGGGAATCGATAGAAAAAGCACGCTCACAGGCTAAGGGTGATGAAAAAATAGGGATCGATATTATCCTCGGTGCTCTCGAAGCACCTTTACGCCAGATCGCTGAAAATGCCGGAATCGACGGCGGTGTCGTTGCAGATGAAGTTTCCCAAAAAGATCTTCATACCGGCTACGATGCGAACAAAGGCGAGTACGTTGACATGGTGAAAGCCGGAATTATTGATCCAGTCAAGGTTGTGCGTGTTGCCCTCACAAACGCAGCGAGTATCTCAGGCCTGCTGCTAACCACAGAAGCGCTCGTGACAAATCTCGAAAAAGAGGATGCAAAGAAGCAGCGAATTGAAGGGTCCGTACGCTAAGCCTGTTGATCTGCTCATCATTTTCACGCAAATGAAAAACGTTTATCAGAAAGCGTGTCAGCAAACAACATAAGGCAACGTCAGTGTAATCCACGCTGTTGTTTGCCTGGAGGAATGAGCGGTGGATCAAAGATGTTACTACGAAGTCTTAGGCATTGAACGACGTGCTACCTCGGGCCAGATAACCGAAGCCTATAGACGCCTGGCAATTCAATTTCACCCCGATAAGAACCAGGGGGACGAAGAAGCCTCTAACAAATTTAAAGAGGCTGCCCGTGCCTTCGAGGTACTCTCAGATGATTCCCTGAGGGGCCGCTATGACCGTTTCGGCCACGCAGGTTTGCAGGGTGGTGGAGGCAGCGGCGGCCAACATGAGTTTAATGACATCTCTGATATTTTCGAGGCGTTCGGTGACCTTTTCGGTGGCGGAATGTTCGGTGGTGGTGGTCGTGGCGCTAGAGCCCAAAAGGGTCGAGACGTGTTCTGCGAGGTATCGCTCACCTTGCTTGAAGCCTCTCGAGGTGAAAGCAAGACCATTCATTTCAGACGACATGAAGAATGTGGAACCTGTCATGGGAGTGGCGCAAAAGCTGGAACTTCACCACAGACGTGTGACTACTGTGCCGGGCAGGGACAGGTGCTACAGAGCTCCGGTATTTTTCGTCTTCAAACAACATGCCCGGCTTGTCGGGGCGCAGGCAAAACAATTCGTGATAAATGCTCAGATTGCCGAGGACACGGGCTCACCGAGGTCGCTGTAGAACGAAAAGTGACCATACCACCTGGTGTTGATAATGATGTTCGCGTGCGACTTGGTGGAGAAGGCGAGCCTGGCGCAAGCGGTGGACCTCCCGGCGACTGTTACTGCGTTATTGAAATTCTTGAACATCCGTTTCTCACTCGGGATGGCCACGAACTCCACTGCGAAGTGCCGCTGACGTTTAGCCAGTGTGCCCTCGGCACCACTCTTGATGCACCTACCTTGGACGGAGCAAAACCATTACAAATACCGAAGGGCACCCAACCTGGTGATATCATTCGTGTCCGTGGTCTTGGGATGCCTGATGTTCGTGGTCGTGGTGTCGGCGATCTTCACGTCCACATTCATGTTGAGGTACCGAAGAAGCTGTCAACGCGGGCTGAGGAATTATTTCGAGAATTAGCGGAAGAGGAACAGGCCGAAGTGAGTCCAAAACGATCAAGTTTTTTGACAAGACTTGCAGAATACTTTAACCCTGAGCAGAATGCCGCAACGGCAGAGTCACACACAACGGACGATACGTAAACGAACAATTCTAACTTCTGATTTTCAATGACGACGGTTGAGGAAGCTATTATGCAGGACGAAACAACACCAGAAAACATCGACGACGTGCCGGTCAAAAAAGCCGAACACACTGATGCAGCGGTGAGCAGTGATGAGGTTGAGCATAAGCTCAACGATGCTGAGGAACGGGTGTTACGAGCACAGGCGGAAATTGAAAATGTGCGAAAACGAGGACAGCGAGAATTACAAGACATTCTTCGATATGGAGAAATGAATCTCCTAAGAGACATTCTGCCAGTACTTGATAATATCGAACGCGCTGTTGATGCCAGCGAACAGACAACCGATATAGAAAGCCTCAGAGAAGGCTTTCGAATGACGGCAAAACAGATCGAAAAAATCTTAGAAGGTCATAACTGCAAACAAATTGAGACTGATAACGCAGTCTTCGACCCGGCTGTACACGAAGCAATTTCTCAACAGCCTGGCGGTGATGCCGTTCCAGGTTCAGTAATTGGTGTCACAAGTCGAGGATATGTACTTCATGATAGGGTCGTTCGTCCCGCTCAGGTCATCGTCGCTGCAAATGAATAAAATATTTTGCGGCAATGCCCCGTAACAAGCCCTCACTATTTCTTGCAGCAAAGGATGACGTGCCATGCCAACTTATGACTATGTATGCGATGCGTGTGGACATGCATTTGAACTGTTTCAGTCAATGATGGATGGCGTAAAAAAAACGTGCCCAGAATGCAAAAAACGGAAACTCCGGCGGCTTATTGGAACAGGTGGAGCAATTGTATTTAAAGGCTCAGGCTTCTACCAAACAGACTACCGCAGCGAGTCATACAAGAAGGCAGCGGCCGCAGATAAACCCACCTCAACCAAGAGTGAAAAGCCAAAAAAAGAGAGTGGTTCGAAGCCTACGACTGACAACTCCAAATCCTCAGCAGACTAATACGACACCCTTACCTCAGAATTGAACCGCTGTCCTAAGCTATACCGCCCACTACATAAAGAACTTATGCCTCAATGCCCAGTCTGTGACGCGGTGGTTTCACTCAGGAGTGAGTCAGGGTGTGCTGCCACGCCGACAGCGCCTTTTTGCAGCGAACGTTGTCAAAATATCGACCTTGGTCGATGGCTTGACGAAAGGTACAACGTTCCCCACATTGCTCGAAATGAAGATGAGACTGACGAAGAAATGCACCCTGATGAGTAATCTTTGCCGGTCGATTAGGTGACCTAGCCATGACTTTGGTAGTCTTCTAACCTCACCCTTGCGTTTCACAATTTCTCGTTTTGGTACACCATGATGACCGACAATTCGCAGCCTCCCAGCCGTGCACAAATTATCCATGAAATTATTTGGAGTGAAGCCTTCCCGTGGTGGATTCTCTTCAAAGCAGCCGGTGTTGCTTTTTCACCAGCTGTCATACTTCTTGCAACTCTTGCAACAGCAGGCACCTGGGCTGGCTTTTCTGCCATTGATTCTTTTGGCCTGCCCTCTGAAGGAATAACACAGGCGTCATCCACAAT
This sequence comes from Planctomycetaceae bacterium, assembly GCA_018694455.1. Taxonomy (GTDB): domain Bacteria; phylum Planctomycetota; class Planctomycetia; order Pirellulales; family UBA1268; genus UBA1268. The sequence goes on from JABHNP010000200.1 coordinate 8,725, forward strand.
TGAAGGCTGTGCTGGAGGTGAATCCACTGAAATACTTCTGCCAACACCGAGTAGGGTTGTCCTGCCAACAATCTCGTCTCAGATCGCGCAATTGCCCGTACCAGTGCGTGAGTTTCTGGCTCTTGTAGCAACGCCGTGGAATCCACTTGCGACCTGGAGTGAGTTTCTTGGAGGTCTCCTGCGATGCATCTGGTTTCTTCTCGTCTGGTCTATCTTTGCAACCAGCATCACACGCTATGTTGCGCTTCGTTTAGTTGATGAAGAACTTCCCGGTTTCCGTGAGGTTCTGCGGTTTGGTGTTGTCAAATGGCCAGCAGCCTTCAACTCTGCAGCTTTTGTTTTTCTTGGTATCGTGGCTCTTGCCGTCCCAGGTGGTCTCCTCGGCCTTGTTATGCGATTCGACTGGGGTCTCGCAATCATCGGTGTTATTTGGCCGCTAATTCTTGCCGGAGCGGTTATTCTTGCCATTCTAGGTATCGGCCTGGCAGCAGGGTGGCCACTCATGGTTGCTGCTGTAAGTGTGGAGCGAGGCGATAGTTTTCAAGCTATTTCAACTGCTTTTTCCTACCTCTACCAACGACCACTTCATTTTGCGTTCTATGGTCTCGTTGCATGCATACTCGCTGTCTTAGGGTTTTTCGCAGCTGGACTTTTTGCCGATACGACTGTGTTGTTCGCTTTATGGGCAGGTAGTTTTGGAATGGGCCACGAACGAACAACCGAGGTGATTCTCGCGATCACACGTGGCAGTGCAGACCCGCGATGGGGCATACAGATACTACAGTTTTGGACTGACGGTTTACGTATCCTGCTTGGATCATTCGGCTGGGGGTTTTTCTGGTGTGTTGTACCCGCAATTTATCTTTTGCTACGGCAGAGTGTTGATGCTACAGAGCTGGATGAGATTGTCTTAGATGAACCCGGAACGAATCAGTCTATAACTCAATAATGCGAACCACCCTGTGACCACCTGAGTAACAGCGGCTCGAGGCACGCAGGTCTGAGTACAGAGTCCAAGAAGCAACATGGTGGACGATACAAACCACACCACCCCAAACAAGTGCCTTTAATTATTCGTTCTTGTGAAGGGCACGCTCAATACAAGAATTTGTCTTAAATGACCTCATGATAACGGCTGTTGATGTAATCTTATATCGAAGGCTTTGGCCAAACATGGGGGTCCACCTGCTCCTCTTTCGTCAATACTGAACAAGGGCCAGTTACACAGTTTTGCACTAAACCAAACTCGTATCTTCAGCAAAACATGCCGTGCACGCAATTCATTTCACTTTTTAATGATGAAAGCAATTCACTCATGTCGGCAACACGACATCTCGTTCGTGCGGAGCCTTTCTTTCATCTGAAAAAGCTAACCCTCTTTAGTTGGAAGTGATGGTAGCCAGCGTCGGAGAAGGGCCGGGAAGGATCCGAATAACTCGCCGCGACTGACAGACTCGTCTACACCTGCAGCAACTGCATCATCGAGCCTTTGCTTATGAACATGTGGCCCAAATGCCACAACCTTCATTAACTTATTTTTCTCAGGTAGACTGTCCAACAGGACGCAGACCTTTGCCACGAGTACCGCTGGATCATCCCTAAACGCCTGCAAGTCAAGCAAGACAAGATCATAGTGATCGGAGCGGAGTTTGTCGTTCAGGCTGCGAAGTGTCTCAAGGAGGCAGTCTGCCTCTCTCGCAAGTCCGGCAAGCTTACTTGTTGACATGAGGTCCGGTGAAATCAACAAAATACGCATTTGTGGTGGCACTTATCAGACTTACGGCAAGCGGATGCAAAAACACTCCAATTACAATACCCACATGATGGGTCGTTCGTCGAGACAGATTTCTTACGGCGCTGATGTCATTATTTCTGCACGAAGAATCGCGTCAACTCGCCGAATAACGCTCTCAAGGTGGGCTCGGGTCGCATCGTCAAGAACCAACTTTGAGGATTTTTGTTCACTCTGTTTCAGCACTTTTACAACCTGTTTCTGCAAACGCTTGAGCTGATAATTGGCGAGGCTCCGGGCATCCGGAGCCGCAACACTACTACGGCTACTAAAACTAACGCTCGATAGCGTTATACGGCTTCCAACACCTAGTGCAAGTTTTCCCAAGGCGCTCAATGTCTCCGCCTGAAGATTACGCCTTAGGCTGGAAATGGCTGGGGCACGATCCGAATACTCTCCTGTTTCTAGTTTATACACTTCTGAATAAATCGAATCCGTCAGTGTTCGTAGCAGCTCAGCTGAGGTAAACCGATCGTCCTTGGGATCAACCTTCAATCCGTTATCAGCAAGTCTTGTAAGTGTTCGTGTGTCCAACAATTGTTGTAACATTCGCTTTTGCCACATTAGCACCGCTTCGTGAACTGGATAGTCTGGTCTATCTACGTCAACGGCGCCCCAATGAATCCATCGTGTAGACACCAGTTGATTATAAAACTCTGGTGGAAATTGATAGGATTGATCGCTAAAAACCTGTTCGGTAAGTAGCGACATCGCCTTTCGCTGTTGCCCAGCATCCACAACTCGAAACGGCGCCCTCGCCTGGGGGTCTTCACGGTGACTGCGTGAACTATGGAGCCCGCCAATAAGCCGTGAAGCAAAGTAATTGGCTTGGCCATGGGCACTAAGCAGAACACCAAAGGCTTGTCGTACCCGCTCATATCCTGCATCGTCTGCCGTAAAGCGTTCAATTAATTGTGGGATTAATTCTTGAACAACTTTTGATCGCTGCTGTGCAAATGCAATTGGATCATCCCCTAGATCGTACCGATTTGAGAGCGGATCTGGATCGCCTGGCATTGTGTCTTCATCAGTCGCAAAAGCAAGATCCGATTCACCACTGCGAGATGCGATCTTTCGAAGAGCCGCTTTTTCCGACTCTGGGCTATTTCCACCAACAGGCCGATAGCCATAATCAATCGCCCAAAAATCATACGCGCCGAGTTGACTGGGATAATAAGGGCCCTGGAATTCGCCCTTTGGCACGATATTTACCGGGACATAATCCATCACACTTGTTGTCGCTGGTCGCCTGTCTCGCGTCTTAGCGGAATTGATCTGTTTGAGTGATGCAATTGAACTTCCTTTAAAATTGTGACGCAATCCAAGCGTGTGTCCAACTTCGTGCATGGCAACAAGTTTAAGACCCTGCTGAATCAGTTTTTCCCGTTCTTTTCCTGAAACAACCGGTGACGTGGTGGCTGCGAGTGCTGCCATTCCTAAGGCAGTCTGGAAAGCATGGCCTGAGTAAACGCCACACTGGCCGCAACCACACGAGGCAACATGACCATGCCCCTTTGTATTCGCTTGCTGATTCACGTGTCCGCCAGTAAGTAGTTCAATATTACCAGGGGTAAATGTTTCGAATTCGTTCCGCCAATGCTTTACAAAATCGGCATCAAAAATAATGTCTGCGTCAAGAATTTGACCGGTTCTCGGATTGACACGACTAGGCCCCATAGCAAACCCACGACCTGAAGTTATCCAACGGAACGTGTTGAAGTTGATATCCTCCGGATCCCAGTCAGTCTTATCAGGCTGTTGGCGAACCTCTATCGCGGAATCGAACCCGGCTTTTCGGTAGGCATCATTCCATGCCGAAATTCCATCTCGAATGGCCTGACGATATTTATATGGAACCGTTCGTTCAATCCAGAAAACAATCGGCTTTTTAGGCGGAGAAATTTCTGCTTTTGGATCTGCCTTCTCAAGATGCCAACGGTTGATATACCGCACAAAACGTTCTTCACCTGTATGCTCAGAAAAGTTCTTGAGCGCTGTAACAAAATAGCCCACACGAGCATCGGTAAGCCGCGGCCGGTAATTATTCTGGGGAAGGAGGCTAATTGAATAATGCACAGTGAGGGTTGCCGCCCGAGAGTCTGGAACTGTTTCAAGAACGCTCTTCCCAGTCGAGGAGTATGTTGCGGCTACCCGCAGCTCTACATTATCTTCGAACCCTTTTGTACTTGCCCAGTTAGTTCTATCTTTAGCAAAGGAAAAACCAGATAATTGTTTCGAGATTTTTGGCAGATCAGTAAAAAATATCTTTTCAGGATCGAATAAAACGCCACCAGCTGGAGTCTTCGCGAGAATCGGAACACTAAACAAGATACTGTCTGTAAAAGCGTTTGCTACGGCATTGGCTTCTGGACTTCCGCTTTTCGCAAAGAATCGTACGTTTTTCCGTACCACCTGAAGTTTGTCTGCACGCTTGCGAAAGACCCACACCCAATCATCCCCGTCTCCCCAACTCATTCCACCAAGTAGAGATCGGTCACCAATGCCCTGTGCGATCGAAATGCTAACGAAAAACTCTTTCTCAAGAAGCCTGTTCGGTACTTCGATATAAAGTTTGTCTTCTTTTCTATAAAGCGGAAGAAGACCCTCAATTCTTTTTGTATCTTTTATGAGCTTCTCAAATGAACTCTCAGAGGTTGAGGCTGTCGAAGTGGGTGATTTTACACTTGATGACTGCTTGGCTACGGAAGCAGGCTCATTCTTTTTGCTATCTTGCACCACAGGATCAGTCTTAATCTCTTCAGCTGTGGCAGTAGTGATGCCTCCGCAGCACCCCAGAACACACTCAAGGGCAACACACCAGACGATTGAGATACATAAGTTTTTAAGAAAAAAAGTTCGTACCATAAACAAGTAAAACCTTTCGGATTTCAAAGCACTGAAACAGTCGCCAGTATTACAGGCTAGCATCGCCCTGCAATTGACACCAATTGTGAACGACGATTCTCGCTTAAGTGCCAAACTGTAGGCGTAAAAACTGTTTTTTAAGGCCTGTTATCATGAATTTATCTGACTCGATAGCTCGTGAGGAACACACAAATACCGGTGAATCAGTTTCTTCGCGGCCCGCAATTGGCAGTCGACCGTGGCTGCCTTTTACTACAGTCGCGTCAAGCCCAATGACATCCATTAGATATCGAAATCCAAGTTTTTTCTGTACGAGTCTTTTTGCTATCCGCAGCTTCGGAAAGTGTAAATTTTTATCCAAATATAATTCTACGGGGTCATAGCCAGGCTTTCGGTGGATATCCACTGTGCGGGCGTAATCTGGAGCAAGTTTATCATCTAACCAGAAGTAGTAGGTAAACCAGCACTGCTGCTCTGCAATGGCAATTAATTCTCCTGCTCGCTTGTGCTCGACGCCCAACGCTTTCTGCTTCTCTCTACTCAGAACACACTCAATCCCAGAGAGTCCCTCAAGCAACGTACGAACAGAATCAACGTCCGCCTGGTCTTTTATGTACACATGTGCCACCTGATGATCTGCAACTGCAAATGCCTTTGACGCGCCGCAATCAAGTGTTTCCCACCCGGTTTGTTCCCGCCGGACCTGGAGGAAACCATGTTCGCGGAGTAGTCGATTGATGTGAACAGGCTGATTGACAGGAGTTATCGCATACTCCGACACCACGGCTACATCTGTACCCTGTGCTTGCGCGGACCGAATCACCTTACCGGCTTCCGCATCGACTGCCGCTATATCTTGTGCTATACGCGGGTCGTTTGGACCATATCGCTGTAGGTTGTAGTCAAGATGTGGCAAATACACGAGTGTTAGAGAAGGACGATACGTCTCAAACACATCAACTGATGCATCCGCAATCCAAGTCGAACTTGCTATATCTGCACCCGGACCCCAAAACTTCATCAATGGGAACGTGCCTAGCCGGTCCTGAAGACTATCCTTCAGATTCGCTGGCTGACTGTAGGAATCAAATACCTTGCGTCCATCTGCCGGATATGTTGGTCGTGGTGTCACCGAGAAATCAACGTTTGCATACATGTTATACCACCAAAACATTTTGGCAGTTGTGTACGACGAGTCGACCTTCCTTCCGGCATCATAAATTCGTTCGCCGTGCACTAGGCTATTGGATTGCCTCCAGAAAAACACTTCGGCGAGGTCCCGGTCATACCAGCCGTTTCCTACGATGCCATGTTCACTCGGTTGAAGTCCCGTCAGTAGACTTGACTGAACCGAACACGTCACCGCTGGAAACACGGTGTGTAACGGCCTCGAAAAACCGGTTGCCGCCAAAGCTGAAATATGTGGGGTATTTTGGCCCAGCATACTGTGAGTCAATCCGACTACATTGATTACAACAAGTGGTTTTGCTTTGCTCATCTCATCTAGAATACCACTACCTTGTCAAACCAGTACTTCGACTTAAAACTTTGTTGGTTTCGGCCAAGAACATTGGAGTGTCTCTCGGTGAACAGACAACCAAATAGCGACCTGGAGACCAGCCAAAAACGGCAATGTGAGGATTCCAATGATCAACCACGGCGAGTAGTTCATCATTTTTTCAATCCCGATCTCGCAGAAAATTTTGAGATTACGCGTCCAACTGGAACTGGCGCAAGTGGATCTGCCACATATATTCTTAGCCGGCCCTACACAACAAAGAAACACATTCTTAAAGAACTACCAAGAAATCTTCCTCTCGAAAAGATTGAGTGGACCCAAATGTTCTCTCATTGGCTTCGCACCTCCGGATATACAGCGACCCCAATTGCAACGCCATGTCGTATAAATGGACGCAGTCAACAGTGTTTCAATCCCATGATCGCTTCCGATTGTGATGGCTCTTCTTGGCAATGCATTGAGTTTATGGACGGCTGTCCGCGTAAGAGTCCAACCACCCAAGATGTTCAAGTGGCAATCGAGGCTATAGCCGCATTGCACTGTCGAGCGAAGTCCTTCCCAACACCGAGACCTCGAGAGCTAACCGGCTGGCAACGCCGCGTTCGCCAGCTTTCTTCTATTTTGTGCTCGCCGAGAATTTTTCCGAATAAGTCAAACTTCTCTACAACATTGAGCGACGAAGTCCGGGAATGGTGCAACCAATTCTACAGCCTACTCCGGTCACCTGAAGTGGTCCGTGTACTCACGCGAATGACTTCACACACTATGCCCACAATGAAAATGCCTGTTCTTCAGGACTGCTGGTGGGAGCACATTTTATTTTCAGAAAATGGACAAACTATCACAGGTGTAATTGACTTCGATTCGGCAAACCGCGACGACCCGGCTGTTGATGTGTCGCGGCTCCTAGGATCTTGGCAGACAGAAAACGCTCTTTTCACGGAAAGGCTTGTCGATCTTTGGCCAGAGGCGTTTGAAGCGTACACACAGACCTACCACTGCAAGCCTGATTTCTCGACACGCGTGCAGCGTCTTCACGACACGGCTATTATCTGTGGCCTTGACCGTTGGTTCTCTTGGGTTTTGGTTGAAAACCGTCAATTTTCAAACATGCACTGGGTCATTGAACGGATACGGAGGCTATTTCTAGCAACTCCGCACGCCCTCAAGCGACTTGGAGCTGACTAACCCCGACCTAACGGACCCTGACGTAACGGAAATTGACTGGATTGATTGGGGGCCGATACACTCGGTATCGAACAAATAGTATTACGAAACTGTAATCAACTGCTCTCTGGAATAACTGGACGCTGTTTTTTACAGGTAAAATTTTCCTCAGCGGATCAAACCTGCTCGCCCCAACCCTCACGATCGCTGTCCCCTGCTCCTCTTAGGTAACCTACCCTTGCCAGACAAAAGTTTTCGCTTGTTTTCTTGGTGCACAATTGTCGTTGCATTATTTCTCCTGCACCCGGAAACTGCTCTTCATGCAGCGCCCACTGGCCCATCAACAGCTTTATTTTCCGATAAGGATCTGCTGAACTCAGGTGTCTCGGTCATCCAACCGGTAGTCGTCTCTGCCCGCATTGAAGCTCGAGACACATCAAAAATTTTGGTTATTGTTGCAGAACTCGGCCCCGGCTGGCATTTGTATTCACTCCAACAAAAACCGGGTGGTCCTCGACCAACGAAAATTTCCGTTTCCACAAAATCTGCGTATCTTCCTGAGGCATCTTTTGTTGCGACACCACCGCCTGAAAAAAAGACGATTGATGGTGTACCTGGCTGGGAAGGGTTAATTGTTGAAGAACACGCAGGGAAAGTAACTTGGACTGCACCCTTAGAGAAAAATCCACAATCAGAAGAAGATACAGTCGTCGGAAATGTCAGCCTGCAGTTGTGCAAAGACAATGCTTGTACACCACCGCAGACCATTCCTTTCAGTGCAATACTCACTGGGACACAAGAGGACGTTACGATACCTGCTATTCAGCATCTACCAGAACGGGGACATGTTGCAATTGAGGGATCGGTTGGCCCTCCGACTCAATCTGACAATGGGTGTTTAGCGTGGCCCGTTCACATTGAATTACTTCCACAGGCCGGCTGGCATCTCTACGCTCCGAAGACTGATCCAACGACTGCAATTGGCCAAGGCAAACCATCTATCATTTCATTAGCACCTGGTGGGGCCGTTCGCGTGTGTGAAATTCTGGCCAATGAGCCACGACTTCTCGATGACCCTGAACTCAAGGCTGCTGGTGCTGTTGAAGGCTCAATACGATTTACACTCCAGGTCGAAAAACAAGACGCCAGCCTAAGTGATGGTCTCGACCAGCGTCCCCAGCTTGAAGCTATTATCGGCTATCAAACATGCAGTGATGTCACATGCGACCCTCCCTGGGCGAGCCGCTTGAGCATCACGCTTCCAGAAGGAACTAACGACAGCCCAAAACTCGTCTTCTCAGACAGTCGCTACGGAGAAGCAGCACAGCACCCCGCGGCCCTCACTTTTCCATCTCAGGAAAAACCTCAACTGTCCCCTGTCGCTCAAACAGCAGAGCCAGTACCTGCCAACTCGCTTTCTCTTCCAGTCGCCCTACTCGCCGGACTGCTTGGTGGGCTTATCCTCAACCTTATGCCATGTGTACTGCCAGTACTTGGCCTGAAACTAATGTCGTTTGCCCAGCAATCGGGCCGCGCTCGACAAGAGATTTTTCAACTCAATCTCTGGTACTGCGCAGGACTTTATGCCGTATTTTTCGTTTTAGCAACTGCGAGCGTTGCAGCCAACCTGGGCCTTGCGGGCAATAATCTTGCATGGGGCGAACAATTCACCTCTTCCGGTTTCAACATCACGATGGCGGCAATCGTCTTTAGCTTTGCTTTATCTTTCCTTGGGGTGTGGGAATTGCCTATACCTGGTTTCATAGGATCGACTGCAGGCAAAGTTCAGACGCAAGAGGGACCGGCTGGGTCTTTTTTCAAGGGCGTGCTGAGTACCGTGCTGGCAACCCCATGCAGCGGGCCGTTTCTCGGTCCTGTCTTTGGATTTACACTCACGCAGCCAACCGGCGTCACCTATGCTGTTTTCGCAGCCATCGCAACTGGTATGGCACTCCCTTACTTCATTGTCGGCATATTCCCTTCGCTCATCCGGTTTGTCCCGAAGCCAGGACCATGGATGGAAACTCTTAAAGAAGTTTTGGGATTTGTCATGCTGGGCACTGTCGTCTTCTTGTTTACTTTCCTGGATAGTAATTATTTCGTACCTACATTTGCACTACTTATCAGTATCTGGATTGGCTGCTGGTGGGTCGGACGGTATCAAAAGACAAAAGGCATGGCTGGATTTATGCAGTGGCTGCAGGCTGCTGCCGTTTCAGTAACACTAGGCACGCTCGTCTTTTCATATCTCGGACCATCCGATTCGGTCATTGATTGGGAGCCTTTTTCCAAAGAGCGCCTGGCCGAGCTACGCAGTAAGGGGTCCACTGTCATGGTTGATTTCTCAGCTGAATGGTGTCTCACCTGTAAATACAATCTGGCTTTTGCAATTGAGACCTCACGAGTCAAAACAGCGATTGAAAAACGCAAGGTTGTTCCAATGCTGGCCGATTGGACTGATGGATCTCCAGAAATTAAAGCAATGCTCGAAAGCCTCAACAGCAAATCGATACCTGTACTTGCATTTTTTCCACCCAACGCAAAAAATGCGAAGGAAAGTCAACCAATTATTCTAAGGGATTTAGTAACTGAGTCTCAGGTCCTCGACGCAATTGAAAAAGTTGAGCTGGTGCGCCCACCTGTGCCAGATATGCGATCACGTACCGCTGGATAACACCACGCTACAATTAGCGGATCGATACTTCTTGTCCCGTTGGGCAGAGTTTTGCACGACTGGAAGACACCAAAGAAAACGGTTTCATGCAAGCAGACTGCGAATATGCTGGTGCAACGTTGGGAGGCTTATAGTTGGTCGCGTACTTGGATGGTAGGCTACGAAACTTAATTTTAACGCACCGAAGCGCCTCCCCTTATGTCTCAATTGCCCTAAAGCATGATGCCAATAATTAGGAATCCAATCCTTCCAGGATTTAATCCAGATCCGTCAATTTGTCGTGTGGATAATGACTTTTACATAGCAACCTCAACATTCGAGTGGTTCCCTGGCGTTCAAATTCATCACTCTCGAGACCTCGTAAATTGGCAACTACATACTCATGCGCTGAATGAAAAACGTCTTCTTGATTTACAAGGCGTACCAAGCTCAGGTGGCATCTGGGCGCCTGCGCTGAGTTGGCACGATGGTCTCTTTTACCTGTGCTATACCATTGTTCACCAGCACGAAGCCGCAACCAAAGACACTCCAAATTTTCTTATTACGGCCCCATCACTTCACGGACCCTGGTCTGATCCTGTGTACATCAACTCTTCAGGTTTTGACCCATCGCTTTTTCATGATGACGACGGCAGGAAATATTGGCTAAATATGGTCTGGGACCATCGGCCCGAACACCATCCATTTTATGGAATCACGAAACAGGAAATAAACCCTGCTTCTTTTGCACTTATTGGGCAACCAAAACTCATCTTTAAGGGCACCGAAATTGGACTTACCGAAGGTCCTCATATATATAAAAAAAACGGTCTGTACTACTTGCTCACTGCGGAGGGTGGTACTGAGTACAACCACGCAGTCACACTTGCTCGTTCAACACACATCGATGGTCCTTACGAAGTACACCCGCACAACCCTGTGCTTACCTCGAAAGGCGATGAGTCTCTTGGTCTTCAGAAAGCAGGGCACGCAAGTCTTATTGAGACGCAAGGAGGCGAATGGTATCTCCCGCACCTTTGTGGACGGCCACTTCCAGGAACACGCCGATGTAATCTCGGACGAGAAACAGCAATACAGAAAATGGAGTGGCGAGACGATGGGTGGTTATATGTTGCTGGTGGTGGGAATTATCCGAAGGAAGACGTTGAGGCCCCTGCCCTCGCACCTCATCCTTGGCCAAAACTAGCAAAACGATTGCCCTTTACATCACCCCACTTTGCCACACCTCGTGGACCATCAAGCACGATCATGGCTTCGGAGAAAAAATTAATCCTGTTTGGCTCAGAGTCTCTCGAGTCGTGCTTTTCAAAATCCTTACTCGCTCGACGTCTCACGCATCACAATCTTACGGCTACCACCAAACTCTCATTTAATCCGGCGTCGTTCCAACAGATGGCTGGCATCACCGCGTACTATAACAATCGGCTTTTTCATCACTTATACCTCTCACACGACGAAACAATTGGCGCCTGCCTTCATATTCATACCTGCGACGATGGCGTGTCAAAATTTCCACTAGGCACGTCACCTGTGCCAGTCGATTGTGAGGAATTATTCCTTCGAATAGCGTTTAAAGAATCAGTTCTGCAATTTTCCTGGTCCACTGATGGAGAACGTTTCTCATCGATAGGGCCCTCGCTCGATGCTTCAATTCTCTCTGATGACTACGGCAAACACCTTGATTTCACGGGGACATTTGTCGGACTGACTTCGGTCGACATGAGTGGCATGAAGCATCCCGCAGAATTTTATTTCCTAGAATTTCTTACCTAAAATTTGAAACGAACATGCGATATGGCAAGCACTCGACTCTCACCAATTGAAAAAATTGGGTACGGCCTCGGCGACTTTGGTTCGAACGTTGTATTTCAGACGGTCATTATTCTGCTCCCGTCTTTCTATACCGATGTGTTCGGTCTTGCGCCAGCAGCCATGGGCCTCATGTTTCTTCTCGTTCGTCTGCTCGACACCGTGACGGACCCTATCATGGGCGTCATTGCAGATAATACCGATACCCGCTGGGGAAAATTCCGTCCATACCTTCTGTGGTTTTCAGTTCCCTTTGCTATTGTTTTTGTCCTCACCTACTGGACGCCAGACCTTGCAGGGAATCAAAAACTACTCTATGCGTATGTCACATATGCAGTCCTTATGCTTCTTTATACGGTTGTGAATATTCCGTACTGTGCATTAGGTGGTGTCATCACAGCAGACTCCCAAGAACGTGTGTCTGCAAATTCCTATCGATTCTTTCTTGCCACCTCTGCGGGCGTCCTTATCACGTTTTTTGGGCCAAGATTAATTACTTACTTTGGTAAGGGAAATGACCAAGTTGGATATCCCTGGGCGATGGCTGTGTTCGGCGTCTTAGCAGTATTTGCTTTTATCGGCTGCTTTGCTCTCACTAAAGAACGCGTTGTTGAAGCAAAGCCAGCAAAAGGAAGCTTTTGGAGCGATGTCGGCACGCTTGTAAAAAACGATCAATGGGTGGTTGTAGCGCTTCTTGGCCTTGTGTCGCTCGTCGCAATCGTCTTACGAGCTGGGTCTGCAGCATTCTACATCAAGTGTGCAGTCGGCAGGCCTGATCTAAATGCAGAATTTCTTACCGCAGGGACCTTTGCTGCAATGATTGGCGCTGCGTTTGCGGCACCACTTACGGCAAAGCTAGATAAAGGCCCATCCTATGCGATGCTGCAAATTATTATTGTAATCGGTTCAATCGGAATTTATTTTGCACCTATCCAAAATATCTTCTTGATTTTCGGGCTTTATATTCTGGTTAACTTTCTTACACAAATGGCTGCACCGATTCTCTTCTCTATGGCAGCTGATACTGCTGACTATGGCGAGTTTAAAACCGGTCGTCGTGTCACGGGCCTCATTTTCTCAGGCTTTCTCTTCGCAATAAAATTAGGTGTAGCAATTGCCGGCTGGTGCATTGGTTCGGTCTTGGCGACATATGGTTACGACGGTGAAGCGGCAACACAAACTCCACAAGCAATACAGGGCATTTTGCTCTCAATATCAATTTTCCCAGCAATCGGACACTTCCTACTTCTTCCAATTATTTATTTTTATCGTCTTAATACCCGACGCTGTACCGAGATACGGCAAGAACTTGACGCACGCTCATCTCAATAACCCACCCAGAGTATTCATGAAATTTTATTTACCATTAGTCCTTTGTATTCCCGCCCTTTCAGTCTCTGCCGCCGAAGTTACCGGACGATTTGTACCTCCAGCCGGAAAGGTGCTTGTCTTTGCCGGACAGGACAACATCTCTGTTGGTGGCACAGAAAAATATAGCGATGGCTACGTCGATAATATCGGTATTCCAGCAGGAATCACCCATTACGTGTATTTCTCTGAGGGATGGACAAATGGATTTGGCCGTACCTTTGCTAGGGGCTCTGTGGCAGGGTTGAACTCTGAAGTGGAGTGGGCCGCCGGCCCGATGTGTCAAAAGTCATACATAGATTCACTGAAACTCGAAGAGTGCGTCATGCATGTTTCCATTTCAATGGAGGGTGGCGGAGAGATTAAAGTCGCCAATGGCACCTTTGATCATCTTATTGAGGAATTTGTTCAATTCATTGCCGATCATCCTGACCGTGTCTTTTTCATACGGATTGGATATGAATTTGATGGAAGTTGGAATAAATACCAACCTGAGAGTTTTAAGAAAGCATTCCGCCGCATTGTAGAATCACTTCGGAAGCGTAATCTGTCGAACTACGCAACCGTATTTGCCTCTTCAAGCACAGTGAAACCTGGACAGTTTGAAGAGTACGACCCTGGTTCGGAATATTACGACTGGATCGGATACTCGTGGTGGGGCAATGAGAAGAAGTTTGGTAATGCAGCACCAGCTCTTGCCTATGCACGCAAACTCAGGAAGCCCGTTTTTGTTGCTGAGTCAACAGCCCGTGGCCACTATTTCGATAAGGAAGATCCGGAGAGTCTCTGGTCAGGCTGGTTTAAAGAATTCTTCCAACATATTGAGGCCAACAAAGATGTCATCAGAGCGGTCTCGTACATCAATGCGGACTGGGATGGTCAAGACATGTGGGATGGATGGGGCCAAACTCGTATCGAAACAGCTCCACTTCTTCAGCAGAGGTGGCAAGAAAAAATGGCTGAAAGTACATTTATCAATGCTTCTGACAGCCCACATAACGCGATTCGTTTCTCGGCACCGACCACTTCTCTACAAAACAAGAATTCCAGTCGGCCAAAGTATAAAAATTCGTCACTTTCAGTCACTGAGCGTGTTGAAGACCTTCTTGCTCAAATGACGCTCGAAGAAAAAATTGCACAGATATGTGGATGGTGGCATTATGACGAGAAAAAACTACGACGTGAGGGTGCCGTCTTCGCACCAGAGTTCTATGCAGAAAAATGCCCTCATGGCATTGGTGAGCTTGGTCCTCTCCATAATCTTTCGATTGAGGAGGACCTGCGTCAGTACGCGGCTGTACAGGAATATTTCAGAAATAGAACACGACTGGGAATCCCAGCGATTCTTCATGACGAGGCTGCCCATGGCTTTATGAAATTTGAGGCGAACTCGTTTCCTGCTCCTATCGGGCTGGCCTGTTCTTGGAACACCTCTCTGATTGAGAAGATTTATTCGTGTGCTGCAAAGGAAGCACGCTCACGCGGGGTGTCTCATGTATTGTCTCCAGTGGTTGACGTAGCTCGTGAACTCCGTTGGGGACGTGTTGATGAAACACTTGGTGAAGACCCTTTTCTAGTCGGCAGGCTCGGTGCTGCAATGGTGCAAGGGCTTCAGGGGTCATCAAGTGGTGAGATTGCACCGGACCATGTAGCAGCAACACTGAAACATTTCGCAGGCTACGCAGGCACCACCGGTGGACGAAATAGATCTCCGTATCCGAATGGACTTCGACATCTTTTAGACACTGAAATCCCGCCCTTCCGCCATGTTATTAACACCACTCATCCAGCATCAATCATGGCTGCATTTAATGAAATCGAAGGACTACCATGCCATATCAATCAGTGGATGCTTCAGGATGTGCTGCGAAAACGACTTGGCTTCGAAGGCCTCCTCGTTGGGGACTACCAAGGACTCAATCTTGTACGGTGGTACCAGAAAATTGGAACGAGTGATGCCGACGTCGGCAGCATGGCACTTAAAGCGGGCCTTCAGCTCGAGCTACCAAATGCTTTCGGGTATAAGCATTTGCAAAAGCTTGTTCAGAACGGAGACGTGCAAGAGCAAGACATTGATACAGCAGTTCGGCAGATGCTTTCATTAAAATTTCGCCTGGGGCTTTTCGAAGCACCAATGAAGCTTAATGGTGACAAAGCGGAAGCACTGGCAAGCTCACAAGAAACTAATTCACTGGCCCGTGAAGCCGCACGGCAGTCTATTGTTCTCCTCAAAAATGAGAATGATTTTTTACCCCTCCAGGTAGGCCAACACAAGAATATCGCTGTCATCGGACCGAATGCCGCCGTGTGCCGTCTCGGAAATTACTCTGGCATGCCACGTCACACAGTGTCAATCTTCGAAGGCCTACGTAACTACGTTGGAAATCAGGCAACTGTTGTCCATGCTGAGGGCTGCAAGATTGCAAACAATGACACAGGAAGCTCCTACAAAAACTGGAGATATGTCGACGAAGTAGAGTTTACAAATGTCGAAGATAATCGCGGCCTAATCGATGAGGCAGTGTCGACGGCACAGAATGCTGATCTCGTTGTGCTCGCTCTTGGTGACAATGTCCTTCTTTCACGTGAAGCGTGGGGAGCAAATCATATTGGGGATAAAACCTCATTTGAATTGACTGCGTCCCAGCAAGAGCTTGCCTCTCAAGTAATTAGTACCGGGAAACCCGTTGTGCTTGTGCTCAATAACGGCAAGCCTGTCGTTCTCAGTAATGCCGCGTCAAACATTCCAGCAGTTATGACACTTCATTATGCCGGCCAGCAGACTGGGACAGCCCTTGCTGAAATACTTTTTGGTAAAGTAAATCCATCAGGGAAGTTAACACTGAGTTGGCCACGAACAGTTGGGCATATCCCTGCACATTACAGCCAACACGGAAGTTCACTTGTCTTCGACTACCTCGATTCGCCCAACAGTCCTCAGTACGCTTTTGGTCACGGTTTAAGCTATACAACATTTGCTTATTCCGATGTTTCGGTGTCAAAGGACGCAATTAAAAAGGGCACTACCGTTGATGTTGCATTCACGCTGAAAAACACCGGCAGAAAGCCTGGGACAGAAATCTCGCAGCTTTATGTAAGCGGAGAAGAATTCCCGATTGCTCGACCGACCCTGGAGCTCAAGGGTTTCTGCCGGACAACACTACAAGCGGGTGAATCAGCAAGAATCACAATACCTTTGGCAGCAGACGATCTATTTTTTCATAACATTGCGCTTCAACGCGTACTGCCAGAGGGGAAATATCTCCTGCGGGTTGGTGGAAGTTCAGCAAGCCTTTCAGAGCCAGTCACCGTCAAGACTGTTTCATCTTCATCATCACCACCAGTTGCTCGTACGAAAATCACAGCTCGCAAGCCAATTTCAACATCCGACGAACCAAAAGAGCAGTCACCGGCGAAAACAATCTCAGGCTCACTCCAAAGGCCGAACATTCTGTTCATCGCAATTGATGATCTTCGTCCTGAACTTGGCTGTTATGGCCGACATGTCTTGTCTCCACACATAGACAAGCTTGCCGCTTCAGGCGTTCAATTTAACCGAGCCTATTGCCAACAGGCCGTCTGTGGTGCATCGAGGCTTTCACTTATGGGTGGTCTCTATCCAACCAATACGGGCGAACAGACCTTTCACGTCAGCGGATGGCGAGAACGATTTCCAAATCTCCTGACAATGAACGAGCACTTTGGCGAACAAGGGTATCAAACCATCGGCATGGGGAAAATCTACCATGGCCATAAGGGTGGTCCAGCAAGTGACCTCTCACATTGGGACAGATGGATTGATGTCACAACAAGCGAGTACGCGCTGCCAGAAAACAAACTTTTAGTCAAACAGGCCCTTCAAGAGAAATCAAAGGGGAGCGAACATGCACCACCTGAGGGACCGATGACCGAAGAGGCCGACGTGCCAGACGAAACATATATAGACGCACAACGCGCTTCACGTGCCGTCGAAGTATTAGATGACCTCTCAAAGAGTCAAGGCGAGCCATTTTTTCTTGCCGTCGGATTTACAAAGCCACACCTTCCATTCGTAGCGCCCAAGAAGTACTGGGAGCTCTATGATCGCGAGAGCTTCTCAATGCCACGAAATAGCGGCCGCCCTCCACGCTGGCCGGAAGATGCTGCCTTTACGAAGGCAAATGAAATGCAGCGGTATGTCGATTATGTTGGAAACGGACCAAAAGATTTTCCAGAATCTCTCAACAAACGGCTACTGCACGGATACGCCGCAGCCGCCAGCTTCGTAGACGCGAATGTTGGCCGGGTCTTGGCAGCTTTGGAGGAAAAAGGCCTAGCAGACAACACAATTGTTGTTTTGTGGGGCGACCATGGCTGGAAACTTGGTGATCATTCATCGTGGTGCAAACACACGAATTTCGAGTGTGACACACGTGTCCCGCTTATTGTTAGAGATCCCCGAATGAAACCTGGACAGATAACAGACCGTTTGGTTGAGCTCATTGATCTCTACCCGACGTTGTGCGATCTCACTGGTATTCAAACGCCAAGTCATTGCCAAGGCAGAAGTTTCCGTGGATTGCTTGAAAATCCAGAATCTGGTCACCGTTACAGCGCATACAGTTCATACCCAGCATGGAAGTCAATTGGCCATAGCATCCGAATGAAAAACTTTCGATATACCGAATGGTTCCATAACGACACTCAAAAGATACGGGCTCAAGTGCTCACTGACCTGCAACATGATCCTGGTGAAGAGACCAACTGTTTCGAGAACCCAGCCTATTCAGAAGCGCTCACCACAGTTCAAAAAGAACTGCGGACAAGAATCACCGAAGCAGATCCAGAACGCAGCCTTCCCCCACTCACCATCCAAGATCCTGAACCAACCACAATTAAGATTGACATCAGCAACGCACAGAAACGACAGAGAATCGATGGCTTCGGTGGCTCTGTAGCGTTCTGGGCGACAAAAGCCGATGATGAGGCGCTCAAGGCAACCCTGGGTGAACTCCAGGCAAATATTCTGCGCGTGCAAGGAGAGGTCACCAAGTCAGGATTGATCGATCACAATGTTTCTCTCCTCAAGCGAGCGATGGCCATAAATCCATCACTCCAGGTCCTTTTGACCTTCTGGCAACCTCGATCCGCGACGCACCTTGAACCTGAGTACTGGCTACGTGCTGAGCAAATCAATGGCACCGAGCAGTACATACTCCGTGATAACAGAATGGAAGAATGGGCAGACGAGCTTCTCTCGCGTGTGCAGTTTTATCATTCTCTAGGCATTAACGTAGCTGCTATTGGTGTCCAAAATGAATCGAACTGGTCTCATGAAGGCACACAAACATGCCGCTGGGAACCGGAGCGTCTCAAGACGTTCATCGAACAATTTATTCGGCCACGCCTCGATGAAAAACAATTCTCCGACATCATGATCGCAGCTCCTGACCTTGCCTACATAGGTCCAGACGCGAGTGAATTCATGCGTTTCCTTCCTGCCCTTACGAGCCGAGACGTCGATATTGCGGCATACCATATGTATGACAGCTACCAGAATGATCAGGATGGCAATTTTGAGATACTTGTCGGCAACACACAAAAACTTGGGGAACTTGTTCAAGAATACATACCGGAAAAAAAATTATGGATGACTGAAACCACCGGTGCTCAGTGGAATGGAAATGATTGGCACACATATGGCTGGACAGCGGACCTCACGGAACACCAGAAGGCAATTCAGGCTGCTCGCTACATGCACACCACGTTCGTCGATGCACAAGCAAGTGCATTCCTTTGGTGGGGCCTCATCTATTCAGTAGCGCCTGGTGAAGAAAAAGACGAAAAGGTGCGCCAGAAACACCGTGATGAAGGGTTAGCTCTTGTGTGCGCACCAGCCGATCAGGTCGGTGAATACCAGTCCTTTGCAGAACGCACCAAAAAGTTCTATGTATTCTCTCAATATTCAAAATTCATACGACCCGGCTACCGACGCGTTGAAACGAATAGTGCTTCCGATCTTCACACATCTGCTTTTGTAAACAAAGACAATACTCGTCTCGTTGCAATTGTTATTAATGATTCAAAAAATACAATGAATCCTTCATTTCAAATTGACAGCGGATATGCACTTGTCTCAACTCATCAGACAGATAAATCGCGGAATTGTAAAAGCATACGCGCAGATGTTCTTTTGCCACCACAATCGGTACGCACAGTTGTCTTTCAAAAATAGGTGCCTGAACACACAGTGGAACATTTTTTACATGCGAGCATCCCACATTGTGCAAAAAAACCGAGATCATTGTTGTTATCAGAGAGGCGTGCGTGGTCACGTGAGTCTATTCGTTTATATGTGTTGAGTTTGAAACCCTGTCAAACTCTGAAACAGGCTCGTGGTCTTACGGCGTGTGGTGATGACCTATGGTTTCAGCGGCCTTCCACGCACGTTCAATAAATTCAACGAGTGGTGCTGGGTCGTGGAGTGAATGTGGATGGTGGCCGACCCCTGGTTTCCGAATCACCTGTATTGTTCCGCCAAGTCTGGTGTATTGCAGCTCCGCGATGTTGGTATTTTCAGCTGGGGGTACGACTGTATCTTCTTCACCGATGACATGAATGATTGGAATTTTCTCCTTTGCTAAAACATGCAACAGATTGAGAGGCCCTTTGCTGTATGTGAGGGCTTCACTCTGTGAAAGTCTGTACGCCTTGAGGCACGTGTCCCACGCCTTGGAACCCTGCCCTTTTTTCCCAGCCCGTCTACCGCCAGGCCAGCTTCTGAAATCCATCACTGGCGCATCAGCATAAATAGCTGTAACACAATCTGGATTCGCTAGTGCCCAGTTGTAAACGAAGAGCCCACCACGGCTCATGCCTTCAAGGACAGGTCGGGGTGAGAAGTCATACTGTGTGACAAGTTTTTTATAAAATCGATTTCCGATATTGATGGCTTCCTCGTTTCCGAAAAGATTGCCTACATCACAGAACGCAAGATGAAACCCACGGTTGAGCATGGCGAGATCAAACTGTGGCTCGTGTCCCCAGAACCTCGCCCGCCACACCCAAGGCTTGCCAGCAGCTGGTGTGGTCGGAACCACAATACGTTCACCAGAAACGGTGTCATGAAACATGGTAAAACCATGAAACAACGTCTTTCCACCTGAGAACTCGGTTTCCGCAAGTGCCGTGGTTTGCAGGGCTCCAATAAAAAACGTAATGAGGCATAGGAATTGGACATGAAGTCGTTGTGGTTTGTTCATTAGCTAAATGTTCCCAATCTTGACACTATGTGGTGTGAAACCATTTAAAGTAAATTCAGGAGAATCTCCAACATGAATCTCAAACTGCATCACCTTGTTATTATACTAATCATTCTCTTGGTGGGGCTCACAGGAAAGGTTGGAACTGCAACAGAAAAGCCGAATATCATTCTGGTTATGGCTGATGATCTTGGGATCGGTGATATTTCTCCAACGAACCCAGATTGTCAAATTTCTACGCCGCGACTTCAGGAACTGGCGGATGCAGGGCTGACTTTTCTCGACGCACACACAACAAGTTCAGTGTGTACGCCTACTCGATACGGCTTGTTGACCGGTAGATATAATTGGCGGTCGCGGCTTCAACGAGGAGTTCTCAGCGGGCGCAGTGAACACCTTATCCCTGCAGAGCGGCCGACTCTTGGACACCTTTTGCAGGATGCAAAGTACCACACGGCCATGATCGGAAAATGGCACCTCGGGTGGGACTGGACCAAAGACGGAAATGAAATCGATTTTGCAAAACCGGTAAAAAATGGGCCAGATATCAATGGCTTTGATAAGTACTACGGGCATTGCGGCTCTCTGGATATGCCGCCCTATGTCTGGGTTGATACCGGCCGTGTCACGGCTGTGCCTGATCGAGAAGAGGGCGTGTCACCCAAAGACGATCAATATGGATGGTACCGAAAAGGTCCAATCGGTTCAGATTTTCATATTCAGGAGGTACTCCCTCATCTTTTCGATAAGTCGATGGAATATGTCAACGATCGTAGTGAAGAGGCCAGGAATGGAAAGCCATTTTTTCTGTATTTCCCTCTTCCAGCGCCTCATACCCCTATTGTTCCAGTGCCACCATTCCGTGATGCAAGCGGTCTTAATCCGTATGGCGATTTTGTGATGCAGGTGGATTATCTCATGGGTGAATTGCTTGATTGTGTGAAGAAAAACGGGTTGGAAAATAATACGTTGGTCATTTTTACAAGTGATAATGGTTGCTCCCCACAGGCGAACTTTGATCTTCTCAAAAAACATGGCCACAATCCCAGTGGCATCTATCGTGGGCATAAGGCTGACATTTTCGAGGGTGGCCATCGGGTTCCCCTCATTGTGAAGTGGCCCGGTCATATTGCACCGCGGACGACGACACAAGCGTTGGTATGCCATACTGATATTTACACTTCTCTGGCAGAGATTGTGAACCACTCTGATCACGCCATCGGTGGTGAAGATGGTTATAGCCTGCTGCCCGTGTTTCACGGGAAAAGGTCTTCAGATAGAACGGCTCTGGTGAGCCACTCCATAGATGGTTCGTTTGCTATCCGAGAAGGAAGTTGGAAGCTATGCCTTTGTTACGGCAGTGGCGGTTGGAGTATTCCAAAGGAGAAGGTAGCAAAGGCTGAAGGGCTACCGCCGCTTCAACTCTATAACCTCAGTCAAGATATTGCTGAAACAACAAATCTTGCTGAAAAAAATCCTGAAAAAGTATTGCACCTCCTGAAACTACTCGATGATATTGTTCAAAAAGGACGGTCAACGCCCGGCGAGGCACTGAGCAATGATCGTGAAGTCTCATTTCTACCAAAGGGCGTGATGCTTCCCGCAAAAAAATGAGTTTTTATAGACTACATTTATTGACACAAAGGATGTCTGGGAGTTGCCGATCAGCGGTATACCTCATTCGCCAGCAGATCGCGGTTCGCTGGGATACGAGATACTCGTTAAAAGTGCAATGAGATGTTTCTGCCCCCGGGTACAGGATTGAGTTTCTAAAAACGCAGAATTAGACAAAAACAAGGGCTTCAAATCCCCTTGTCTACAGGACTAAGAAGTTGCAAAAACAAAGGGATCACATGAGATTTACATCAGAAATACGATTGCGACGGCTTATGAGTTGGCTTCTCGTTCTCGTTGGCACGTCACTGCCGATAATGACCCGAGCTGAGGACGAAACACCAACGATTATTGCTGTCGCGGCATGTGACAGCTTTGCTGAGATCCGGGAACAGTGTGCGTGGGTTGGCGGCCTCGTAGGATTTCCGATGCTGGCTGGGCTACCAGATACCTATGCGATGCTAGCTACAGGAGGCAAAGGACTTAAGGGCCTCGATGCGGAACGACCAATTGGTATTGTTGTCACTGTTGATGGAGAAGCATCAAGTATTCATGGCTTCCTACCAACAACGGATCCAGACGCCCTTATCGAGACATTCTCTGGAGTACCTTTCCGCAGTATGGTTGATATGGCTGGAGCCGGGGACTGGGTTGTGGTGACAGCCAAAGGTAAACCCCCCAGCATAAACGATCCACAGGACATGCTAAGGAGTATTACCAGCCATCTTTCTGTTGGAGTGAAACTCTTTCCATCACGACTCCCAGACACCCTGAAAGAATCATTTCTAAACACTGCCGAGCAGGGTTTAGGATCGCAAGAGGGTTCCCCCGGTCAACAATTTGGTCTTGCACTACCAATCTCTGGATTCGATAAAGACATAGCAAGTGAGTCGTTGGCTCAAACTGAGGCACTTTTATTCGGCCTCGCTATTGATAAAAAAACTGATCGAATTTTCCTGGAGAGTCGAACAATCTTTGCAGAGGGTGGTACGGCCGGGACGTTTTGGGCGACAGCAGGAGGCGTTGAGCCAAGTCTGGGTCTGCCTCCACAGGAGGGACAATACGCGTTGCAAGTTCAAATCGCCCAGAATTTGAATGATGCTACTCAGCTTGAGGCAATGGAGAAGGCCCTGCTGTCACAAATAAAACAGGACCAATTAAGGGCGGTAGTACAAAAACTCTCCGCTGTTATTTTACCCCAGATTTCAGAATATAGAGCCTTTGAGTTGGTTGCTGGCGTGGCACCACCTAAGAACCAAAATGAAGGACAAGCGGTACCTACTGTCGTGTTGGGAATGGGAATAGCCGATGGTAGTGCAATGGCTGAGCAACTGAAGGGTCTCCTAGACGAAACCGACGTTGAATTTGACGTGGCAGAAGATGACGGTTTTTCATTTCACGATATAGAAATGATGCCGCTTGGGAAAGTGACGCTCGCCATTGGTGACAAATGCATATACGCCATGACACGAGCAGCAGACGACAGTGAATACAAGGCAATAACGGGTCATGCTATCGATGACTTCCGGCCGATTGCAGCGGCCAACGTGCGGCTCGAGTCACTTTTCGACGGTATTGCTGGACTCCCACCAGAAATGGCGATGATTGTCGAAAACCTTGAACCGCAAGGCGAAGTAAACTTACTTGTGCGTCCGATTACACGGGGATTGGCTATCCGGGTGACTGCTGACGGTGAGGCGGTTCAAACTGGAGCGGCCTTAACGGCCTTAGGGGTAGTTAATTTAAATTCCCTCCTAAAGCTGAATTGAACATCGAATGATCCCACATAATAGAGATGAGTACAATTGAAGAGCGCTGAATTCCCTTTGCCTCGTACCATCGGCCTGCCAATAGAAACGATTACGCTGTAAGTAACGCCTTCGAATTTGCGTACGTAATCAAAGTAGTTTTCAATTACGGAATGTTTTTGTACTGACTAGTATTAAACGGTCAAAAACGAGTTCCGAATCTAGAAAGGTTCACGTGTCTGTATACCGCTCCACGAAGGGATTCACCCTCATCGAATTACTCGTAGTCATTGCCATTATCGGTATTCTGGTGGGGCTGCTTCTTCCAGCGGTCCAAACAGCTCGTGGGGCATCGAGAAGGATAGCGTGCACCAGTAATCTCAAGCAGATGGCACTCGCTGCCAACGCCTATGACTCCATCCACCGTCGACTACCAATAGGTTTTCTCGGGCCATGGGATGCAAACGGAAATGGATTGAATGACGTAGCAGAGGCGCCTCCCTGGCAGTTCGATTTTTCGAACATTGGCATGCTACCAGTACTTCTAAGTTTTATTGAAGAAAGTGGCACACAGGACAAGCTGAATCCACTTCTTCTTCGTCAACATTCTCGAAAGTATCCCGGACAGAATTATTTCGGACATTGGGCAGCTGGCAAATCCACAAAGGAAGCAGCATCTACCCAACCAAGTGTTTTTCTATGCCCCTCAGCACTCCTAGGTCCTTATGATATTTGTATCGACACAACATTTACCTACGAAACTGCGGACGGTATACAAGTAGAAATTAGAGGGCGTAGAGAAAAAGACTATGGGCGATCCAATTATGTGGGCGTATCGGGAAAGGCTGGAAATACACCATCGGAAAAACAATATGCCGGATTATTCGTAAACAGGATTCCACGCTCTCTCAGGCATGCTCGCGACGGAACAAGTAACACCCTTCTATTTGGCGAGAATGCCGGTGTCATTACGTGGCTGGGCGCCGAAGGGTGGCCTGTACTTAACGGTTTGGGCGACACTCCAAGCCGCACCAAACCATTGTTCACGAGCCTTCACCCTAGTGTTGTCATGTTTGCAACTGCCGATGGAGCAGTCCGTGGACTCACTTTTGACATTGAACAAGAAGCCCTGAATAACTTGGCAGGAATGGCAGACGGCCAGTTGGTGAAATAACGCAACCTATTGCGAAGGCTCTGTCGTCTACCGACAATTTTCGTCGCCGAGTACAAACGAATGATCTACAGTAACCTCAACGGACGAGCCGCTGTCTGAGATTAATCTTAAACATTTATCTCTGAAATCGATGTGCTCTACACGGTTAAAGCCAACGGGAACGGGTACTGCTGCCTGAATACTTCGGATATCAAGCGGGGAGTCTTCTGTACAATCAATCGCTGTGGCGATGCCCTGCTCTGTCAGCAGATTCGCTCTTGCCGAAGCAGCTATTCCTTCAGCAAAATAACTACAGATATCTTCCACACCAAGGCATTGGTTACGGCCATTCCAAGGAAAGGAATGCCGACCATGATTCTCAAGCCAAAAAGCAGTCATTGGCAGTTTCCTAGGGTCACGCAAAGAAAACCAAGCCCAGTTCTCGCTCGTGTTGACGGCAGCAGTCCAGGCCGGTTTGCCAGCCAATGATTCCGCGTCAGCAACCACGGCGAAGAGATCGGTGAATCCTCGGCGAAGCGGCAGCCGCGAACAATCGACCACTGCCGGATCTCTGAAAAGTGTGGGGATCTCCCGTAGATCACAGAAGCTCTTCCCTTCCGCGAGCATCTGATACTCTCCCGCTGCCGGATCACCAAATACGCCGGGATTGGTCATGCCGAGCCTAAAGGGGCTCGTAGAAATTACAAAGGTCCCTTCTTCATCCGGCATCTCAAGAATAGCGTGGTGTCCGACGGGACTTGGTCCTACAAAACCTTCGACGCAGTGCCGCTGATAAATGACGGGGTGTCTATCGCGTAACGTAATCTCTTTTGTGACTCGTCCTTTCCTGACACGCGTATCAAGCACAAGCCTCAATCTCGAGATTCCTGATTCCACTTCCTCAGAATCCACAAACGTCCATTCAGCTGTGGCAGTCTCGCCATGAACTGGATGATTCTGATTCTGGTAGGGCTGTGCATTACCACCAAAGGGCAGGCAAAAAAAGTCTCCTCGCAACGGGACAAGTACCTCAGCCGGCATATCCGACCGGTCTTCTTCTTGCCAAGGGCTTATGTAGTATGGGCGAATCTGCTGATCATTGGCTGCCCCAAACACGACTGGGGCCATGTGCCCACCCTGTTTTGTAATTGCCAGCGAAACGACATCATTCTCTAAAACAAAACTTGATTGTCCATGAATCTCTTTGCTTACCATCATTTTCTGTGCACCACTAAGAAAACACTATCGTAAAAATATTCGCCATAAGCACATTCGTACATCACGACTTTTCAAATACTGACTCCCACTGCTGGCTAACCTCGCACAAACTAATTGTTTCAATCGTCGAGCAACAAGGTGACCGTGGAAAAAAATAGAGTGTTCTTTACCCCTACTCAAGTGTGCCTAGTGGGACTCTGAACCCAATCCCCCAGTTGCACTTATTCGCAGAGAACAACTCGTTCGTTTTCCTCCTTGGCCGCCATCGCAGTACCGAGCTTCCACGAAGTCATTCCCATATCCGCAAGCTGGTGTTGAATACTATCGACAAAATGAGGAGACACTACTAACACCATGCCAAGACCCATATTGAATACACGGTCCATTTCCTGCTGTTCAATGGCACCAAGTCGCTGAAGCCATTGAAATACAGCTGGCACTTCCCAACTCGCTCGTTCAATTTGGATCTGGATTGTCGGAGGAACAATTCTCGCAAGATTTTCCGCCAGCCCGCCTCCGGTAATATGAGCTATCCCGTGCACAACCTGTTTGACTCGATAATGTCGTAATACAGATCGAATTGGACGTGCGTAAAGTTGTGTCGGTGAAAGAAGAATTTCTGCGACCGTCTTGTTGTCGCATTCGGGAACAACATCATCTTTTGTCAGCCCGGCTATATCAAAGACGACCTTTCGAATCAGACTGTACCCATTTGAATGAAACCCAGATGACGCGATACCGATAGCGACATCACCTTGTTGGATTTGACTGCCATCAATAAGCCGCTTTCGCTCTACGACACCTACACAGAACCCTGCAAGATCATAGTCACCTCGAGCATATAGATCCGGCAGTATTGCCGTCTCACCACCAACGAGCGCACAGTCCGACTCTACACACGCATCTGAAATACCTCGAACGATTTCCTCGAGTCTCTCCGGGTCATCATGCGAGAGAGCTACATAATCAAGGAAAAATAATGGTTCCGCGCCTGTGCAGAGCAGGTCGTTCACGCTCATTGCAACGAGGTCAATACCAACAGTGTGGTGAACCCCAGTCGTACACGCCACCTTCAGTTTTGTGCCCACGCCATCCGTACAAGAGATCAGCAGCGGATCCTCATACCGTCGTGCGAAAAGGCCTTGTAGCTGCAGTTGAAATACAGCCGCAAACCCACCGTCTTTACTTATCACGCGAGGGCACTGCGTTCTTCTCATATGCGCAGGCAGCTTCGCCATTGCCTTTTCATAAAGGGCAAGATCTACGCCAGCACTGGAATATGTTGCACCACTCACTCTGTTATCTTCCCGCGACACCGAATTGCTGCAACCCCTGCCGGCAATCAATCGGAAACAACCCTTTTCTCAATCCATCCACGCTGAAAACTGAGAACTTCTTTTCCCTAACTACCCGACTGGTTCACCTGTATTGCCTGCATCCATTGTGACTCATCTTCCAACCGAACAACACCGAGACGATTTTGAGTGGCAGCAGCAAGCGCAAGTGTCACCAGCAGAAGTCCGTCCGGCCGTTTTGTTTTACCAGCAACAAGGCACCACGGCGTCTCAGTGAGGTCTTGGTTCTCAACCTGCATATGGAGAGCCAGGTTATTCGCGAAGCCTCCGACACTAACCTGATTGGACCAAGTTCGAATAATTGGTGTATCAATCTCGATAAAAGCCCCAAGCCCAGGCACCAGTCCGTCCAAGATAGAGGGCAATTCATCGTCTTCAGGGAGCTCGATACGACCAAGCGGTGCTAAGACGACAACACCTAACCGCACTGGCATATTATGAACCTTCAGATCTACCCTCGACGTTTTGCCAAGAGGTTCAGCCGTCAGATCGACCACTCGTAAAGGATCTACAAGTGAAACTTCGCTAGGCTTCTTAAATAACCGTACCACCCTGCGTGTAAGCAATGCCAGAATCACAAGACCAAGTAAACCGACTCCAACCATCCGACCAGTTGGCGTATTGAGCAGGAGATCAATACTTCTCTGGAGCGCCCCGATGAGTCGTTGAATCACTTGTTGCATAACGCTATCTGCCCTTCATGAACCCCTGATACGGACCATACTTGATTGCTTTGGGGTATCTCAGTGTATCATTCTGCCATGGCAAAAGTTTGTCACACAACTGAGGAACACTCTCGCGGGCAGCGTAGCCTTCCTCCGCTGCAATTTGATGCTCCACTATCCTTTGGGGCGATTCTCCACGACTCTCGCTCGAAACATGGCGAGGGCGTCCAATTTGTTGTATTCAGCCGAAATGCAACTGGAATGCGAGTACTGCTCTACGATCAATCCGATGACCGCGACCCAATGCAAGTGATTTCCTTCGAACCGAAACACGATAGGTTCGGTGATGTGTGGAGTATTTTTGTGCCCGGGCTGAAACACGGCCAACTGTATCATTTTCAGGCGGATGGTCCCTTTAACGCTTCTGGCGGCCACTTATTCGACCCGACGGCACGATTGATTGATCCGTATTCGAAAGCACTCGCTGGCCACTTCCTCAAACATAATGACGGCATTATTCGCCCCCCAAAAAGTGTTGTTGTCGACGATACATTTGACTGGAACGGGGACCGACATCTTCGCCACGGACTGGCAGATACGGTCATTTATGAAATGCACATCAAGGGCTTTACAGCAGACCCTTCAAGTGGCGTCGAATACCCAGGGACGTACCTAGGCGTCATTGAGAAAATTCCGTATCTCAAAAGTCTTGGTATCACTGCAGTTGAACTCATGCCAATCCATGAGTTCCCACAGGAGTCCTTTTCTGGAAAACATCGCCAACATGAAAATTATTGGGGCTATGACCCATTGGCATTCTTCGCACCACATCAGGGCTATGCTGTCTCAAAGCAGCCGGCTGCCCAGGTATCTGAATTTAAAGAAATGGTACGGGCTCTTCATACCGCAGGTATCGAAGTCATTCTCGACGTGGTGTTGAATCACACAGCAGAAGGCAACGCCGAGGGCCCTACGCTCTCCATGAAGGGTCTCGAAAACAGTGTGTATTACATGCTGGACAAGGACAGCGGGACGTACCGCAACTACACCGGTTGCGGGAACACCATAAATGCAAACCACCCTGTCGTACGAGAACTCATTGTCCTGTGCCTGCGATACTGGGTGTACACCTATCATATCGACGGGTTTCGTTTCGATCTCGCAAGCATTCTTTCCCGCGACCAGAATGGAGATCTCCTGAAAAGCTCTCCGATCATAGAAGCTATCACGGAAGACCCACTGCTTGCAGACACCAAAATAATTGCTGAAGCGTGGGATGCAGCTGGTGCATACCAGGTAGGAACATTTGCCACATTACGTTGGGCAGAATGGAACGGACGGTATCGCGATGACGTAAGGCGTTATTGGCGTGGAGATGCGAACCAAACAGGAAATCTTGCAACCCGACTTGCTGGCTCAAGTGATCTGTATGCCGGGGAACGTAGGCAACCATATCACAGCATTAACTTTATCACTTCACATGATGGCTTTACTCTGAATGATTTAGTGTGCTACGAGCATAAGCACAATGAAGCGAACACCGAAAACAACAATGACGGCGACAACAATAATTTCTCCTGCAATTACGGCGTAGAGGGGCCAACTGATAACGAAGCTATTGAGTTAGTGCGATCGAAACAGATTCGCAACATGCTTTCCACCCTGCTCCTGAGCCAAGGCGTCCCAATGCTGCTTGCGGGTGACGAATGCCGTCGAACGCAAAAAGGAAATAACAATGCATACTGCCAAGACAACGAAATATCATGGTTCGACTGGAAACTGACTATCGATCACGCTGACCTCGTTCAATTCACTTCTTCACTGATATACCACAGACTCAGCAATCCAACGCTACGCCGACGCACGTTTCTGAAAGGCGGCAGCAGCACCAATGGCACTGTCCCAGATGTCGAGTGGTTCTCATCCGATGGCACCCACGTCGATTGGTTTTCAGGCGATTTTAGT
The DNA here is from genome assembly GCA_018694455.1 of Planctomycetaceae bacterium. Taxonomy (GTDB): domain Bacteria; phylum Planctomycetota; class Planctomycetia; order Pirellulales; family UBA1268; genus UBA1268. The sequence continues at coordinate 38,878 of JABHNP010000200.1, forward strand.
CTGGCATGTTTCTTTGGAGCACCGACACCGAAAGTGCTCATTGACGAAGATAACCCCAAGGCAGGCGGACTCGCTGGAACACCACAGCATGTCCTCATTTTTTGTAATGCAGGCACCGAAAAACGTGAATTTCTTTTCCCATCGTCTCCTCTACTTCAAGAGATGCAGTGGAAGGTGTGTGTTGACACAAGTCAATTGCCCTCTCTCCGGCGATCACATCAACCTTCTGGCTTTGACCCGTCGCGGCCGATTATTTTGGCTGAAAGAAGCCTCCTGTGTCTTCTGGCTCCCGGAAGTCGCAGGCCGGCAAAGCGTCTGGATTCCTGAGACTTTTCGAGTTAGTATGGAGGCTTCCGAGAGCAAATGTACTCGGAGATTAATAACACGTGCACCCCACCCAACTGGAGAAGCCTCCCATGTCCCGCTGTCCAACGCTTGCTAAACAACCATCGCATCTGTTTTTTGGAAGTGTGTATGCCCTTCTCGCCGGGTCACTTATTCTGTTCCCAGGCTGTGATACTGGGAATAAGTCGCCAGTTGTTGTGAAAGAAGATGCCAAAGCACCAGCGCACACCGACGACCATGACAAATCAGACCATGACCATGACCACATGGATGAAGATCATTCTGATGAAAAGTCAGCGCAGAAGGCTGACGATGGTCATTCCCACGAAATGCCGGCAACTGTTGAGGCAGCCATCGCGCAACTGAAAAAAGTTACCGGTCAAGTGCGTCAAGCGCTTAAAAGTGGTGAAACCGACAAAGCTGACAGTCTCGTTCATTCAATTGGTCATCTTATGGAAGACCTGAACGAAAAGATTGCAGCCGCCAAAATTGACGAAAAAGTTAAAGATGCAGCTACCGCAGCCTCGAATAAGATATTTGAGGCTTATGGTGAAATTGATGAGGCTCTTCATGCAGCGGAAGATGAGATCAAAAAAATCGATTTCGGTAGTTTTGGACCCACTATCAACAAAGCCACCAAAAATCTTGAGGCTCTCTTGTTAGAGGCCAAAGATGCGGTTGTCGGTGAGAAGCCAAAGAAGGACGACAAGAAGGCTGCTGCTGACAAGAAGGCTGCTGACAAGAAGGCTGCTGACAAGAAGGCTGCTGACAAGAAGGCTGCTGACAAGAAGGCCGCTGACAAGAAGGCCGCTGACAAGAAGGCCGCTGACAAGAAGGCTGCTGACAAGAAGGCCGCTGA
>JABHNP010000393.1 GCA_018694455.1 Planctomycetaceae bacterium
ATCGTGTTTCGAACTCTTGTGCCAGCGTCATACGTCTCAAAGAATGAAAGATCTGCGGCCCCGGGGGTGTCAGTTCGTTCGTGGAGGGGAGGCCAGTTTCCCCAGGCGGTTGTGAGCCCTGGCTGAAATTTCAGCATTCCCCGCCCTGGGAGAAAGTTTCTTTCAGCCGCCCATTTCTCAAAAGATTGATGCACACTGCCTGGTGTTTCATGCATTCGGAACCAGCGGCTGCGATCCAATTGAGATGTTCCGTTGAGGAGTAGTTCATGGTCAGTATCTATCGTGATGGATACTCGTACCCGAGGGAACTCAGACCCAAGGTCACGATAGGGGATTGTGTCGAATGTTGTTGCGATCGGGCTTTGGGCAATAAAAATGACGTTATTGACCGTGCATGATGTTTCTGGATCTTTCAGGAAGAACTGAATTTTCATCCGATCGGATGGCTGTTCAGAAAGAGGGACTGAGGGCATCTGAACCCGATAGAAGTCTTCCACCTGCTGGCTACGAGGCGGCGCTTTATCTGGAGAAAACGGAAGCACATAAATCTTTTCGATTTGATCAAGATTGCTTCCGCGAAACGCTAGGTGACGGAAGAACACCGCGATTCTTTCGGCACCTTGTGGGAGGAGAAGCTCATCGCCATTGTGGATAATTCGGGAAGGCTCAAAAAATGTGAGCTCCTTGAGCCCCTGTCCCTGGCCTGTTTCCCGATAGGTCGCTTCTCGTTCTTTTACGAAATCTTGAAAAAGATAACTGTGTGCAGCTTTTCGCTGCTGACCTTCTTCGCTCAGAGTCTGGCCCGCTACCTTCGATGAGTTCCCAAACAATACGGAGCAGGTAAGAAACAACAGGAGGAACCGATAGAGAGGTGGCACGCCCTGGCGACTTGAAAGGATTGTGCGGTCACTTGTTGATTTGGGCATTGCTTAGTCGCTGCTGAAGTTGTGTCGTGAGTGATTTCTTTGTTGTCTGAAAGTCTGACTGATCAGCTAGGTTTGTGAATTGAAGCGGGTCATGTTCCATGTCGTACAGTTCTTCGGTGCCATCCTTGTAATGCATGAATGCCCATTTTGGTGTGCGTATGGCCTGTCCCAAGTTGTTGGCTTCCCCCTTGTGGTGTAACGATAGGGCGCTGGTGCGTACAGATTGAGAGGGGTCTTCAAGGATAGGAACGAGGCTCTTTCCCTGAACGTCAGAAGGTGTCTTGATGTGTGTCAGGTCTGTGAGTGTTGGGAAAATATCAACCAACTCAACAAGCGACTGAGTTCTTCCTGATGGCATGCGCGGCGATGCGATTATGAGAGGAACGCGTGTGACTTCTTCGTGAAAATTGGATTTCTGCCAAAACCCATGTTCTCCAAGATGGTAGCCATGGTCACTGCAGAAGACGATTGCCGTAGAGTCTCGGAGACCAGCTTGATCGAGTTCATCGAGAATACGGCCGACCTGTGTGTCCATGAACTCAACGGTTGCGTAATAGCCGGCCCACATCCGTCGTTGGTTGTCCGGGTACTTCCCAATTGGATTGTTGTCATTTCGAGTCTTAGCAAGGCCCGCTTTGGGTATATCGCTGATATCATTCTCTACAGCCTCTGGAAGAGTCATCGTGTCCCATGGATAATGATCGAAAAAATCTTGTGGGGCAACATTTGGATAATGAGGTCGAACAAATCCAACAGCAAGGAACATGTTTTGATCACGATGTTCTTTGAGAAGTTCAATCGCCTTCGTTGCAGACTTTGAATCGGGCTGGTCTGATCCGTCTCCGTTGTAGCGTACGGTCACAAACATGCGATGGGGCATGCGGGTTGACTGCCTGTTTTCGAGCGCATCTGTAAAAATATTGAGATTCAGACACGCGTAGTGGCCTGGAGTATGCGCCTCGAGACCGGCCGAATTAAAACGTTCATCCCAAGAAGACGGTACGTCATTGCCGTCGGTGCCGGCGATGATGTCACCTGGTACCCGCATGTGGTAGATCTTGCCGACTCGGGCGGAGTGCCACCCAGCCTCACGAAAACATTGCCCAAGATTTGTTGTCCCTTCGCCCTGATACCGGCTGAACATGAAAGATGTTCGTGAAGGCGCGCACCACAGTCCCTGGCAGTATGCATTTTCAAAGACCATGCCTTCTTTGGCAAGGCGGTCGATATTTGGAGTTTTGCACAAGGTGTTTCCATAGCATCCCAGAGCGCTTGCCTTCAAGTCGTCTGAAACCAGGAAAAGAACGTGCTGGATTTTATGTGAATCTGATGGATCTGCTTTGGCGTCAGTACTACGAGCAAATGGCGTGGTGAAGCAGAGTAAGGTCAATAGGGTGAATATCATTGGTCGCATGAGTCAGTTACCCGCGGCTTTCTTTTGGAGAACATGCATGATGACGTCAGCAACATCGTTGCCGAGTTTTTCAGAGCCTTCTTTTGTGAAGTGCACATTTCCATTTGGGAGCATTAAGGTTTCCATGTTCGGCTTTACCGAACCATACATGTCGTGTATTGCAATACCGTGTTCTGTCATGATCTGCTTGGCGATGTCGTTGTAGGCGGCAGCGTCCCCTTCAACTCGCCCCTTTGATCCGGCGGGTACAGGAGTCGTGTTTCGCCAAATAAGAAGAGCGCCTGTCTTTTTGAGATCAGAAACAAGCTGCTTCAGATTCTTTCCATATTCTTCAGGTGGTACCTGCTGATGGTTTTTGGGGTCTTCTGGATCTGTAAGGTTTTCACCGTCTGGGCCGAGATACTTCAGGTCATGGAGTCCCCAGTTGAAGTGGATGACATCCCAGTCCGCATCACCAAGCCATTGCGACAAGCCCTCTAGCCCTCGAGTGGTTGGTCCACAGTTTGTGAGTGGCCGGTGGACATTCGCCTTGCCACGAAGGGCATTACGAGCGGGGACCGTATACCCAATAGAAATCGAATCACCAATGAGTAAGACCCGAGGCAGGCCTTTGATGTCCTCAACGGGTATCATGGCAGGATTTTTTGGACGTTGGCTTCGTTTTGTTGTTTTTGCCTGGTTTTGTGTTGAGCGTTTTTGAGGTGCGGTGTCAGCCTCGGCTTGGTGTGCGCTCGAACCAGCAAGGAGTGATGCAAGAAACAGGCTGGTAATGAAGAGGCTGCATAAATTGTGTCGCATTGGTGGAAAGCCTTCTATGAAGTAGGGGGCTGTTGTACTGGATTGTTGAGAGAAACCACGCATTCGAATGACGGTGTTACGGATCGTGGGCATTCCATTGATTGGTAAGCGTAATATCACAATCTTTATAATATAAGATTTTAATGCGTGGGGTGTAGTCTATTACAGGCTCATTGTTGTTTGCATTTTGAATAGCAGAGTACGTCGAACGTGGCGTTTGCATTTATGCTGGTATTGGAGAAAAGATGAAGCTCTTTCAGAACATGGTGTCTGTGCAGGCCGGTCTTGTTTTATTGTGTCTTGCTGGACCATGCGTTGCACAATCGCCAAAGAACCAAGCGGCACCAAAGAAGCAGCCGGTGCCGAAGAAACGAAAAGCACCGAAGAAGCTTCGGTTTCGAATGCAACAACTTCATGAAGATTTCAATGAAGGCTGCGCTGTTGGCGACATCAATAATGATGGTCACATCGATGTGACTGCAGGTGCTTTCTGTTATATGGGACCAGATATGAAGCAGCATCCTTTGCGCCGGTTGCTACCCTTTCGAGATGACTATATGGAAAATAACGGGGAGCATCTTGTCGATGTAAATAATGACGGTTGGCTTGATGTTGTGTCGGGGTCATTTATGCAGCCGGAGCTCTTCTGGTATGAAAATCCTGGGACGACAACTCCGAAAGATGATTGGTGGAATGTTCACAGACTTGTAAATACCGAGCAGACGCACAATGAGAATACACGGCTGCATGATCTTGATGGTGATGGTATTGGCGAGGTGGTGATTGATAGCTGGAATGAAAAAAATCCAATGGTGGCTTGGAAGATTGAGCCAGGTCACGATCCATCAGTGTCAAAAGTGGTCATTGGTCCGGCTGGCAGTGGTATTTCGAATGGTCATGGTATTGGTTTCGGTGACGTGAATGGTGATGGTCTTGAAGATGTCATTTTTAAGAACGGGTGGTATGAAAGGCCAGCACGTGATGCCATGACGACGCCATGGACGCATCATGCAGACTGGTCGTGGGATCATGCTGGGTCGCCCATGCTCTCAGTTGATTTGAATAACGATGGGAAAACTGACGTGATTTGGGGAGATGGTCATAACTATGGTCTGTACTGGATGGAGCAGCGAGAGCCTGCTGCCGATGGTTCAACCAATTGGAAAATTCATACGATTGATAAAAAGTTTTCTCAGCCACATACGATGGCGTGGGCTGATATGGATGGTGATGGCAGGCCAGAGCTCATTACAGGCAAACGGGTCAAAGCACACTCAGGAAAAGACCCGGGTGGTTTGGAAGATCCGGTTGTGTTGATCTACTCATGGAATCCGGAGACGCTGAAGTTCACAAAAAACGAAATCCATCGGGGAGAGGCCGGCGTTGGACTTCAGGTTCGCATTGCTGATCTCAATGCTGACGGTCGTCCCGACATTGTGGCAGCTGGAAAAAGCGGCACACACATACTTTGGAACGAGGGTGTGCGATAGAGCTGTTCATTTGAGTGGGTGCACGCCGTCGAGGTGACGCCGTGGCTTTTTCTAGAGGGTATCGGAAGGCGACCGACTGTTGTAGGCGGACGAGGCGTTTGCATAAATACCGTTGACCATCTTATCCTTAGGTCGTTGAGTGAGGATGTTTGATTCCTATTTTTTCACAATTCAGAGGATTTATGATGCAGCGTTCCTTCCTTGTGTTCACCACCGTTTTCTTAAGCACGTCCCTTGCCTTGGCTGGCGAATGGGTTTCACTGAGTAGTGGAGACTCACTTGATGGGTGGGAAAAGCTTGGCGGTGGCGCAACCTACGTTTCGAAAGATGGTGTGATCACCGGAACGACCGGAGAAGGCAAGAATACTTTTCTCACTCGTGGTCCTTACAGCGATTTTGATTTGGAATTTGATGTTCGTTGTGACCCTAAGTTGAACTCAGGTGTTCAGGTCAGAAGCCACCAATATGCCGAAGAGACACCGCAGGAATCCAAGCCCGACCGAATGCGTGAAAAAGGCGAGGTCTACGGCTATCAATGTGAGATCCGCGAAACGACCAACGGAGAGAATGGGTGCTCCGGAAACTTTTGGGACGAAGGTCGGCGAACACGCTGGCTCGACACAGCCGTGAATGCCGACGATAAGCAGGCCGTTTACAAGCCGGGTGAATGGAATCGGTTTCGGATCATTGCCCAGGGCGACCGAATTCGCAGCTTCGTGAATGGGACTGCCGTTGCGGACTATCGAGATGATCGAGATGCTTCCGGATTCATTGGCCTCCAGGTCCATGCAATCAAGAAAGGGACTGGCCCCTACAGTGTTGCTTGGAAAAATATTCGTATCCGAGAGCTCGATAAGGATGGAAAGATCGATTGATCTTTGGCGAGTGATGATTTCAACATGATTGGTTGAAAGACAACGTGAAAGATCTATCACTCAAACACTGACTCAAAGAGACCGCAGCTTGCCAATTAGTCTTCCACCGATCACTCGTCGCGAGGGCTATACACTGTAGTCTTTGGTTGTTGGACCGTTCGGCCTCTATCACATTTACTTGGAGGCTTTTTCAGCTATGCCTGGTTTTTTTTACGAACCGATCGACCGCAAGAAATTCTTCAGGGCTTCAGGTGTGTTGACGGCAACTGCTCTCATGTCTCGTACGCTCAACGCGAATCAGAAAACGGATGAGTCCAGTCAGGTACGCATCGCACTCCTGTCCGACACGCATATTCCTGCAGATGTGAATGAAGCGTATCGAGGTTTTCGTCCAGCTGAGAATTTGAGGGTAGTTGTAGCGCACGTCGCTGAGTCTGCTCCAGCTGCCGCTCTCATCAATGGTGACGCAGCACGCCTGGCTGGTTCAGAGGCAGACTATCGTGAGCTGAAGTCGTTGCTGCAGCCCCTCGCTCACAAAACACCGATTCATATCGGGTTGGGCAATCACGACGACCGGCGCAATTTTTTCAAAATCTTTCCTGCAACAAAGAAATCGACAGTGAAGGGAAAGCATGTTTCGATTTTTGAAGCAGCCGGGACACGCTTTATCGTTTTGGATTCGTTGCTGTACGTAAACAAAGTCGCGGGCCTACTCGGAAAATCCACACGAACTTGGATGAAGAATTACCTCGATCGAGCAGAAAAAAGACCAACACTATTTTTCGTCCATCACACACTTGGAGATGGAGACGGCGACTTGCTCGATTTCAATCGCTTTTTCGAAATCGTCAGCCCACACAAACATGTCAAAGCGATCTTTTACGGGCATTCCCATCGGTATCATGTTGAGCAGAAAGATCATATCTATCTCATCAACCAGCCTGCGCTTGGTTACAACTTCAACGATAACGAACCTGTTGGATGGCTCGACGCAACCTTTTCGCCACAAGGAGTCGACCTGACGTTGCGGGCAATTGCAGGAAACAAGAAAGGCAACGAAGAAACAAAATCGATTGCCTGGGCGTGACAGCCCGTGTCAATTCGTGTTGGAACTTGTATTTTTCATCAACACATGCAGGCTTCAGCCTGAATCAACGTGCATTATATAAACGTGCATTATGTAGCTGTGTAATAGAATCGTTGCGGGCAACATAAGACTACGAAATCGAATCGGTCCGCCATCAACCCTGTAAGGCTTCCACATGGAAACCAACGCGTTCTCACACTTGCAGACACCAAGACGAGAATTCTTGACGAAAACTACCAAGGCTGTCGCTACAACAACACTCCTTTCTGGTGTTACTCATTCCCTCAATTCAAGCCCTGTGCATGCAGCTGGTAGTGATTCAATCAACATTGCCCTGATCGGATGTGGTGGTCGTGGGGGCGGCGCTGCTGCAGACGCACTTGGCATTGTTGAAGCCCCGCTCAAACTCACTGCTCTTGCAGATGTTGCTGAGGGGCGGACTGAGATGGTGCGTCGAATTCTGAGCAGACAATTTCCTGATCAGGTTGATGTGCCTGACGATCGTATGTTTATGGGGTTTGATGCCTTCAAGCAGGCACTCGACACACTGCGTCCGGGTGACATCGCAATATTTGCAACGCCAGCAGCATTTCGGGCCGCCCACTTTGAATATGCAATCAGTCGTGGGCTGCACGTCTTTATGGAAAAGCCTGTCGCTGTCGATGGGCCGAGTGCGAAGAGAATTATTGATCTTGCCAGCAAAGCTGACGCAAACAAACTCAAAGTCGGTGTTGGGCTGATGTGCCGACATTGTCCGCGACGAAAGGAGCTCTTTGATCGGCTCCAATCAGGCGAAGCAGGAGAACTTCTCGCCTTCCGTGCCTACAGAGAACATGCGCCTGCACATAACCTTGATTTGTTTCCAGGTGTCCCG
>JABHNP010000262.1 GCA_018694455.1 Planctomycetaceae bacterium
CTGTTGTGGTATTAGCACGAGGTAGTGATTGGCTGACGGTTTGATTGAGAGACGGACTGCAACCAATCAGTACGCTTGCCAGAAGAAACCCATACAGAAATCTAAGTTGGCAACAGAAGTTTTTTGTTGTGTTGAGGACGTGACTCATTGAAACCTCCTTGTACTTGGTGCTATTCATTTTTATGAATGCAAAGCATTTTTTAGACGTCGTCAGAACTGGTCGTAGTGTATCTCCTCATATTACTTTTTTGCTAGTAGTGTCAAGTTGCATCGTGTGATGCATCAGTTGCAGCCCTCTGTTATGCTTGGAAAATTATCCGTTCGAAAAGGCGTGAGGGGCAGACCCTCAGAAGAATACATGTTGCAGACCGGGTTGTCAGCCCATGCATAACGAACGGCTACCGGATTAGAAACTGTTTCACTCCAGACCTCTATCCTTCCATCAGTGAGTATTCGAGCCTGTGCGTCTAAAAATGTCTTGCTGGAATCAGCAATGGTAAAACCTATGGGTTCAGGAACGTCAAAAGGTCTCCATCCATTTGCTTTTGGTTCCACATGTGTGAAGGTAAGGGTTAGACGGTTGCCGTTTTGCTGCATCGATTGAAACTGGGGGCTTCGGCAGGGAATCCCAGGCATGTTGTATGTTTCAGCAAGTGCCAATCGTGCTAATCGTTTTGCAACATCGATTTTATTTCTTGGATGAATGTCTTTGCCTTCACCAAGATCGATGATTACGGCTTCACCAGTATTGTCTAACTTTTTAAGTGTCATTGTTTGGGCTTCACGAAGTTCAGCCCACTCACTTTCAGCAGGCTCAAGCTTCTCGTCTCTGAAATCTGCAAGCTGGACCCAATAAAAAGGGAAGTCGCCAAGGCCCCATTCGTTCCGCCATGAGTCAATCATGAATGGGAAAAGCTCACGGTACTGAACAGCACGGCTTGCATTGGACTCACCCTGGTACCAAATGGCACCTTTCATGCCGTAGCCAATGGTCGGCGCAAGCACGCCGCAGTAGATATTTCCTGGTCGAGAGTTTCCAGTTAGTAATAACTCTGGATGCCGAGGACGTCTTGGAGGAGATTTCTTTTCAGTCTTTGCTTTTTCGGAAGCTTGTTTCCAAGCAGCCAGTCTCCTTTCGTAAACCTTTAGAGCGTCAGGCATCGTAGACTCAGTCTTGATCCATCTGTCGATCAATAGCTTAAATCTCTCGTCAGACGATAACAGGTCCCTGTCAATCCAAGCCTCACAAGCACTGCCCCCCCACGCGTTATCGATGAGTCCAACTGGTACACCGAGTGTTTGGTGGATTTGGCGGCCAAAGAAGAATCCGACTGCGGAGAAATTATCAACAGTCTGAGGAGAGCAGACGGCCCATTCACCTTTGAAGTTCCATTGAGGTTCTTGAGTACCCACCTGAGGAACAGAAATGAGTCGAATTTTTTCTAAGTCTGCGGACGCTATCGCGAGGTCAGCATCGTTAGCCTGTTGAACAGGCCACTGCATATTTGATTGCCCAGAGCAGACCCAGACCTCTCCAATAAGGACATCTTTCAATATCTGAGTGTTGCTTCCGGCTACAGTCAGGGTGTGAGGGCCTCCGTATTCCATTATGGCGTCAAGTTGTACTGACCATGCCCCATCTTTTTCAGCAACTGCGGCGTGACTCTGACCAGCTATGGAAACAGAAATCTTTTCACCAGGATCGGCCTTGCCCCAAATCTTATTTTGAATGCCTTGTTGGAGAACCATGTGGTCTCCGAACAGATTATTAAGAGTGACATCAGCTCGGGTAGTTTGTGATGTAATTACAATCAGTAGTGAGAAGATAGTCAGAAAACGTATGTTCATTGCAGTCGCTTCTAGTTTATGTCTGGCAGAAGATATCAGCATCTAAGGTGCACGAATAAAGGTTGTGACTAGGTGTATTTAGTTTGAAAAATATTATGGGCCGGTTGTAGAAAAAAAGAAATAAGTTCTTGATAGATAAACGGCATGCAATAGATATGCGTGTGAAAAACATGAGTCGATAACCACAACAAGATATGCATGCAATGATTCTGATGGGACCGACTAAACACGGCCATGGATATAGTTTTCAGCTTCCTGCAATGCCAGTTCGCAATATCCTGCCTGATACGCATTGAGATCACCGATAGAAATAAAACCTGCAATACTCTCGTCCTTTTCAAGTACAGGGAGGTGACGTATCCGTTTGACCCTCATTAATTCAGCAAGATCGTCAAGTAGGGTGTCAGCTGTGCATGTAATAATTTCACTGGTCATCACATCACCGACGCTGGTGTGCTCCGGGTGTCTTCTTGCAGCTACGACTCGGCGAAGAACATCTCGCTCAGTGAAAACGCCAACAAGTTTCCTACTCGTAGCCAAATCCTGAATAATTAATAATGCTCCAATATGTTCAGCATTCATGAAACAGGTTGCTTCGAAGACAGTCGTGTCCGGTGAGACGCTGAAGACACGGCAGCTATCTTTGGCAGCTAATAGATGCGACACGGTAGCCATTGATTTTCCCCGCATGTGAAACGACCGTTGGGATCAACAGTGAGTAAATTTCACAATCGTTCACCCGACACTAACCCCTGATAAAAATATACAGAGATTTTTGGCCTGAGTCGATTTGTCAGGTTATGCAACAAGGCGTTTTGCGTCAGAAAAACTGTTGAAAAGCCATGTTTAGCTGCTGTTAGCCGTCGTTTGTCACGGTTCGGAGGACGCCACTGTGTGTGTTTCAAAATATAACGTCGGTAGTCGTTATAAGGCGGATTTTCAGAACTTTTGTCCATTCCAGGATAAAAATTGGGAAAATCTTCAAAAAACTGTTGGAACTGGCTTGCGTGCCAGAAAAGTCAACGTAATCTAGCTATTTTGACAGGGTATCGTGCGTTTTCGATCTCTTTGTCAAAGTCTGTCACCGGGAATTTTTTCGTTTGGCAGGCGGTTGATGCTTTTTCCAAACGTTTTAATTCCCAATATATGGAGGCTTTCGTGTTCCGTAAAGTTGTGACATGTATGTTGCCAGCCATTGCAATTTTCTCGATGTGTTCTTTCGCATCGGCTGATTGTGAAAGCTGCAACCAGAGCGACAGCTGTGGCACCAAGACTGTGTGCCAGCGGCAGTATGTGACAGAAATGAAAACTGTGACATGCACTGAGTATAAAAAAGAGACTCGTGAACAAACCTACAAGGTTATGAAACGAGTACCTCGGACTGAAGAACGAACTCGAACTGTAACTGAGTGTGTTCCAGAGACTCGAACGAAGACTGTAAACTACACAGTTAACAAGAAGGTCATGGAAACCAAAACCTCTGATTACCAGGTTCAAGTTCCTTATTGTGAAGAAGTTGAACAGAAGTACACGGTCATGGTTCCTGTAAAGGAAGAAAAGACTGCAACGTACACTGTTCAAGTTCCTTATTGTGAAGAAGTTGAGCAGAAGTACACAGTCATGGTTCCTGTAAAGGAAGAAAAGACTGCAACGTACACTGTTCAAGTTCCTTATTGTGAAGAAGTTGAGCAGAAGTACACAGTCATGGTTCCTGTA
>JABHNP010000333.1 GCA_018694455.1 Planctomycetaceae bacterium
TGAAACGATGCAATCATCATCGTCACACTCGAATGGAGCAGGCGTATGAAAAAAGACTGGGTCATCTTCGGCAGGTTTAAATCCATGCCCCTTCTCTGTAAGGACATGTAATAGAATCGGTCCTTCCTCGTGCTTAACAAGTTCGAGGAATCTGATTAGATTTGGCAGTGTGTGTCCCTCAACAGGACCAAAGTAACGAACACCAAGTGCTTCAAATAACATGCCACCATGAAGTGTTGCTTTTAATGAGTCCTTCACATTAACGAGCATTCGCTCCATGGATTCGCCAACCATAGGCACGCCCTTGATGAGGTCTCCAGCTTTATCACGAAGGCCTCGATACCACGGATTGAGACGCACGACATCGAGATACTCAGCTAGAGCTCCGACCCTCGGGCAGATTGACATTCGGTTATCATTCAGAATGATGATGAGACGCTTCTTCAAAAATCCAGCGTTGTTCAGTGCCTCGAAAACGATACCAGATGGAAGAGCTCCGTCTCCGATGACTGCGACGCTGTGGCGATCATCTTGTCCTCGCAACGAGTCCCCACTAGCGAGGCCAAGTGCTGCTGAAACGCTGCAGCCTGCGTGACCGGTCATAAATAAGTCATAGGGGCTCTCCAATGGGTTTGGGAAACCCATGAGACCGCCACGTGTCCGCATCGTATCAAATTGTTTATATCTGCCAGTGATGAGTTTATGAGGATATATCTGATGCCCTGTGTCCCAGATAAGACGATCCTTACTGAAGTCAAAAACACGGTGAAGAGCTAAGCAGAGTTCGACAACGCCAAGATTTGATGCGAAGTGTGCTGTTCGGCTCGCTGCAACTTCACACAATGCCTGACGCATTTCGGTCGCAAGGTTTTCAAGGTCATCCGGAGAAAGTCCCTGGAGGTCGTGCGGGGACTCTATTGTTGGAAGGATATTTGACATTATCTCCAAAAACTCCTGCGTAAAAGCATCTGCATCAAATGAATCATCTGTTCATAAGCGGAAAATAAGAGTCTACAACATATAGTTGTAGACTGGGGACAGTCCATTGCGGAGCCACCAAGAAGCTCAAAAGTCTACGTTTGACGGCTCACAACCCATCTCGCCAGGGCGATGAGCGATTCAGCAGAATCCCCGTAGCCCGAGAGGGCGGTCGCTGCTTGTTCTGAAAGGGTCTCGGCTCGTTCTCTGCTGAGTTTTTTCCCAATCACCGTTGGAAAGGTGAGTTTTCCCCGTTCGGCATCCTTTCCAACACGTTTTCCCATATTTGATTCAGACCCCTCGGCGTCGAGGAGATCATCCGCTATTTGAAAAGCAAGGCCAAAAGCTTTTCCGTAGTCCTCGAGGTCGTGCCTACACTGAGAGTTTCCACCTCCGGCCAAGCAACCAAGATCAAGCGATGCCAGAAACAGGCAACCAGTTTTTCGACGATGAACTCGCTCCATCCATTGCACCTGTTGTTCTGGTGTTTGTTCGGAGAGATCGGAAATCCACCTTCTCTCTGCAGCCAAGTCATCCACCTGTCCACCAACGAGTGACTCTGCGCCTGCTGCTTGAGCCAATACTTGGCAAGCCTCCGGTACAATTCCAGGAGGCATACCACTGGCTAGCACTTGAAATGCCAGTGGTTGCAGAGCATCTCCACATAAGATTGCTGTCGCTTCATCAAAAGCACGGTGGCAGGTTGGTCGACCACGACGTAAATCATCGTCATCCATTGCAGGAAGATCATCATGTACAAGCGAGTAGGCGTGAATAATTTCGACTGCCACAGCGGCTGGAGCAGCTTGTTCCCAAGTCCCGCCGCAGGTTCGTGATGCCTCGAGCACCAAGGCCGGTCGGAGTCTTTTTCCAGGGCCAAGAAGGGCATGCCGCATGGCACCTACCAAACGGGGGGGCGCCTGGTCAGAAAAAGTAAGAGCCAACTCAAGTCGTGGGTTGATAAACTCCTGAACAGCAGCAAGTGTTGCTTGAATACGCTGTTGTAAGTGGCTCGATGAGGCATTCATGAAAGTCTCGAAAAAAGCAGTATCGGTGGTTTTAGGTGTGCCAAGTCATAACTTTGTGCCGTCTTTTTGCAGGTGCAGTACAGCACGTGTTCTACGCTCCAGGTGTTGGGTCGTCCATTCCGGGTAGTTGATGTCGAGTCTTATGGTGTGCGGCAGTTGTCTTCTCGTGTTTTTGTGTAGCTTCAGTTTTCAGGCCGTGGCTCTTTGTGCTTTTTCGTCGACTAGCTTTTGACTTTCTCGTACCGTTTTCAATTGAATCATCAACATTCTCAAAAACGGGATTTCCATCTTCATCAATTCGTACTAGCGTGACAACTCGCTGCTCTATATCGCTGAGTTCATCATGCAGTTGGCGTAATAACGAGACGCCTTGTTCGTATGCCTCAATCGATTCAGTAAGCCCTAATTCTCGGGACTCCATCTGGTTTATGACAGCATCGAGTTGATCGAGCGATACCTCGAAAGATGGCTTTTTTTTATTGGCTTTCGGCTTTTTGTCAGTCATGTCGCTTCTTGTCGTTTAGGTTTACTCAACGTGTTCATTTGGTTTATGGTGATTTGTATTTATGCTCCGTTCAACTCGACTGTGTAGTTCACCATGAGCCAGTTTCGTAATAATAGTGGTTCCTGGTGGAGCTTGACGCCAAGAGTCAATGGCTTCTTTCGTCTTTGCATTTGTTGTAACTGAGTAGCCTTTGGAGAGAAGTTTTAATGGGCTGTTGGCCTCAAGTAGAGCTGCCAATGAAGTCAATTGATCCTTTGATTGTTTTAATTTTTGAGATCCCTGACGTTGCAGCCGCAGTGCTTTTTCTAAGAGATGTTGACGTGCGGCATTGATATTGTGATGAGGGAAGGCTAACGGTCGTGCAGTTGCAATTCGATTCAGGCGATGACGCGTTGATGTGACACGTTGAATCAATTCTTTATTCAATCTTTTCCCAGAAAGCCAGAGGTGGTCGAGTATTTGTTGGCGTTCAACCGCAATGTGGATAGCAGCGTCGGTCGGCGTTAAGCCACGCATGTCCGCGACAAGGTCAACGAGAGAAATATCAATTTCGTGACCAATTCCTGAAATGATTGGGATTTTGCTTTCAGCTACTGCCCGCACAAGTATTTCTTCATTGAAAGACCAGAGGTCTTCAAGGCTTCCTCCGCCACGGACAATTGCAACGACATCTAGCGGAGGCGTTAATTGTCCCGCCTTCAAGAGGCTCGAAGCTAATTCCTCTGCCGCGCCCGCTCCCTGTACACGAGATGGGAACAGCACGACATCAGCAATTGGCCAGCGGCTTACGAGCGTTTTTAAAAAGTCTGAAACTGCGGCACCGGACGTGCTTGTGATAAGACCAATTCGACGTGGGTACTGTGGTAGATTCTGTTTTCTTTCGATGGAAAACAGCCCTTCGTTCTCAAGGCGTGCGTGTAATTCACGGAGTTTTGTTTCAAGAGTGCCCGTTCCGAGAGCGTGACAACGATCAATAGTGAGTTGGTAGCTTCCTCTGGGGGGGTAAACTTCGATCCGTCCGTGGCACACTACTTCCATGCCATCAGTTGGTTCGATAGCCAGTGAGCCTCGAGTTCCTCGCCAGATAACACTGCGGAGCAATGCTGTTTCATCTTTTAGACCTAAGTAAATATGGCCAGAGCCTGCAGTCACAAGATTGGTGACTTCACCCGTAATCCATACATCGGTAAACCGTGATTCGAGGTGATCCTTGACTCGAGCGGTGACCTGAGACACGCTCAGGGCATCTTCAGCAAGATCTTTAGGTTGTTTTTTTGTGCCACTCTTCATTCCTCATATCATACCAATCTGCGATACTGTCGCTCTATTCGGCTCACCTTTAACGAGTTTACTATGACATCACAGCCTGTATCTCAGAGAACCACTCCTAAGTTTGCTCTACTTATCGTTTTTTTAACGGTTTTTATCGATCTTTTGGGCTTCGGCATTGTTTTACCCGTCATGCCGAGGCAGGCGGAGCCATATCTCAGTGCGCTAAAAGTATCAGAGGTCGCAGCAGGAGGAATTATCGGTGTTTTGTTTTCAGTGTTTTCGCTGATGCAATTCATTTTCAGCCCAATTTGGGGGCGTCTCTCTGACCGATACGGAAGAAAGCCTCTGTTAATTTTAAGCCTACTAGGGTCAGTGGTCTTTTATGCCCTGTATGGTTATGCCGTGTCCTTACCATTTGAACAATCACAACTTGCCCTGAGCTTGATGTTGCTATCACGAGTCGGAGCAGGAATTGCTGGGGCAAGTGTAGGAACTGCGGCCGCAGTGATTGCGGACTGCACGACACCAGAGCGACGAGCCCGAGGGATGGCATTAATTGGCATTGCATTTGGTGCAGGATTTACACTTGGTCCACTCATTGCTTTTTTTGGGCTCACTCTTTTTAATGAGCGACCTTGGGGAGTCGGAGCGATTGCATCACTTCTCTCGCTTGTCGCACTCCTTTTGGCAGTGTTTGCTTTTCGAGAAACGAGAGTGCCGGGCAGAAATGCAGCGAAAGAATTTTTCAGTATCAGTCGAACGCTTTCAGTTCTTCGAATGCCAGCAGTTGGTGGTCTTATTCTTATTTATTTTTTAGCAATCTTTTCATTTGCAAATTTTGAGGCCACGCTTGCACGGTTTACACGAGCAGCATTTGGTATGAATGATGACGACAATTTTCTCGTATTTGCTGCCATTGGTGCACTTCTGCTTGTGGCAGGTGGCCTCTACCGTCCTCTTGCAAAACGATTTTCTGAAGTGTCACTAATGGCCGCCGGACTGATCCAGATGATCCTGGGGCTTGGTGGATTGGCCATAGTTTCATGGGTGTTGTTCCAATCACAAGCAAGTGCTGATGTGGCCTTGCACGGCGTTGACGATGGAATAAAAGTCGATGGGATAAAGTTTGCTTTTTATATTGCTTCAGCATTTGCAGTGTGGGGATTTGCTTTCGTGAATCCTTCAGTTTCTGCACTTGTTTCACGGTCCGCAGGTTCATCCGAGCAGGGTGAGGTGTTAGGTGTGAATCAATCCTTTGCCTCGCTCGGTCGTATACTAGGGCCACTTGTTGGATCCCTCTTGTTCGCGGTTCATCCATCTCATGCGTTGCCGTTTGTTGCGGCAGTACTGACACTTTTCTTTGTCAGTGCAATTCTGAGAAATATCGCACGAGCTATTCGTAACCCGGTGGTCGAATAAGTAACAATACTAGAGCGTACGGAGGTCTGTCTGAGTGACGGCATCGGGCTGAGTAACGATATTGGGGTTGTCTTGAATGGACGTCTCACGATTAAGCTCAGACTGCTCTATTTTTCGATAGAGCGTGGATCGGCTTATTCCAAGTTCTTCCGCAGCTTCGGGTATCCTGCCCTCTGCTCTCCGTAAGGCCTCTGCAATGAGAATCCTCTGCCATTCATCCAGCCGTAATGACCCCCGTAGCTTTGCTGAGATTTGTTGAAAATCCGGAAAAGCCATAGTCTGGAGTTCTTTGGGGGTAGCGTCCACTGTGTCACTTCCAGCGAGAGATGTAGCAGCCTTTAAGTCGCCAGCATCGGCAGTCTTTTGATGTCCAGCACAAGCGGCTGAGGCAAGACTGATGAGTGAGACAAAAAAACCAAAGTCGTTGTCTTGCAATCGGTCATTCTCGGCCGTCGCACAAAGTGCGGCCCAAGGGCGTTCTCCGTCAAGTACGGGAATGAACATCAGTCCATAAGCATGGGTGCTCTCTCCATCATTTCGATTTTGAAAGTTACGTTTTGCCCATACCGCATGTCCATCACGAATAAATTTTTGGCAACAAGCTTCGTCGAGTCGTTCTGTGAGATCGCTTGATGGCGGGACAACCAAAACAGATTCAAGCGTATTTGTCTCATTAAGATCGAACCAGCCAACCGCGTCGGCTCCAGTATTTTCAGCAGCAATCTCTACAGTTGCTGCAATTACATCTTCAATTGATTGTGAGGCAAGAAGCCGAATGCTGGTCTGGTACAGAAGCATGGTGCGACGGCCCTCGTCAACAAGGCCGTCGCGCGATCTCTGGAAGTTGTAGCCTTCAATTTCACCAACAGGCTCACATCGAATTATTTTTTCAGATTCATTATCTGTTTCTTCCACGGATCGTCTTGTTGGAGTTCTGAAAATGAATTCAGTCGTGCCAATCCGAATAGACATTTCAGGCTGGAGCGATATTTCCGTGATGCGTTGGCCGTCCACCCAGGTACCATTACGACTTTGCAAATCTTTTATCTGCCAGTCACCGTTTGAGGTGTTTCTCGATATTGCAGCGTGGCCACGACTTGTGAGCCTGTCAGCGACAACGATATCAGCATCTACGGCTCGGCCAATGGTATTTTCTTGGTTTGGAAGCAGTAAAAAGCTTGGGCCATTTCGTTCAGCAATTTGGAGTACGAGCGTTGCTTCAGTTTGCGGTGCCGAATGATCCATGACATCTTCGGTCGGCAATGATGTATTGGGAATCGAACTACTCGACATGGAGTCAGGTCCTGATGAGGCAACAACACTATTCCAACGTGCTTTTGAGGTTTCTAGCAAAGGTGAACAGACAAATGAAAAAATATCGATAGGATAACATTAATGATTCATTCGTCCGTGATAATCCAAGTATAAGTTTAAATGAACTGTCACGAAACTCAATCGTATCAAACTGAAAGGCAGGGTGAACTCTGCGGGCAACTGGTGCTTCCGGAAACAGGCGTCGTGGTCGTCGGTCACGGAACAGCAGATCCTGTTGGAGCAGCTGAAACAGCAGATATCGTTGCGCAAGTCAACGCGATCCTGCCGAATATTCCAGTCGAACTAGGGTATCTCGAAGTTATCGAGCCAACGATATCAATGGCAGTAGATCGCCTTTCCGCTTGTGGGTGCAAAAAGATTATTGCAATTCCAATACTTTTGTTTGCGGCTGGTCATGCAAAGAAAGATGTTCCAAAAGCGTTGCAGGAGGCGGTTGCTCGCCAAGGTCTAAGCGTGCAGCAAGCCGAGCCCCTTGGCTTACACAAGCAAGTTATAGGTCTTGCCCGTCGTCGTTTTTGTGAAGCAGTCCAAGGATGCACACCTATTGAAGGAGGCAGTGAGGCGTTGCTCGTCATTGGTAGAGGCTCAAGCGACCCAACGGCGGAGCAACAACTCTGGGGTTTCGTGCGTTCGACTTACAGCGCATTGGCGAGTGTCGCAAAGCATCGGTTTGCTGTTAGCTTTGTTGCAGCAGCCAAACCAACCATTGGTGAAGCAGTGAAGCAATTGCTTCACGTCGACGATGACCAACTGCCAGTGAAGCGGGTTGTGTTGCACCCACATCTTCTTTTTCATGGGCACGTTGAGAAGCAGGTCGACAGACATTTGGAAGAGGTGGCAAGCAAATATCCGTCTGTCGAGTGGGTGAAAGTGCCCCGGCTTGGAGCCGCTCCAGAAGTAGCCAATGCCCTTGTTGACCGGGGATTATCCTGTCTAAACATAAGGAATTGATTTCTGTGCCTATAGTTTAGAGGTGCATTCGAAAAAGCCATCTCGTCACGGACGATAAAAGTCGTCACAATAGGAGGATGATTTTGGTGCGGTGGTCAGATCTCGCGAGAGAACACCCATCGCAAGAGTTAATGCACACATGTTTATGTGTATTTTGGAAGGAGTTCCCTGCGTGGATTGCCACCTACCAGTAGCTAATAGTAATGTTTTGACTCAACCCGGCAGTTTGCCAATGTTACGTAAGCTGTTCTTTGTTGGGCTTGTGGGAATCGTTCTTTTGCCCACTTTGGGTTTTGGGAACGAAGGTGGGTCACCGACGCCGGGGCCTAATGATCGGCAGATCACGCTCGCCGTAAAAAGTTATCTTGAGAGAGAGCACTTTTTACGTAAGCCAATTGATGATGAAATCGCAGCTCGTTGGTTCGATACCTTTCTTGGCGCGCTCGATCCGCTTAAAATCTATTTTCTTAAGTCTGACGTCGACTCTTTTGCAAAAAGAAAGTCAAGTCTCGATGACCTTGTTCGAAGGGGAGACGTGAGTTTTGCTTACGAGGTTTATGATCGTTTTCTCGAGCGAGTTGACCAACGGATTCCTATCGTCGAGGAATTATTGAAGTCAAAGTTGGATTTCAATGAGAAGGAATCGATTGTCATTGATCGTGACATAGCCGTATGGGCAAAGACTCAAGACGAAGTTCGCGATAAGTGGAAAAAACGAATCAAGTACGACTTGCTCGTTCAGAAAATGGAAAAAGTTTCTCCCGAGGAAGCGAGGAAGAAACTGTTGCGTCGTTACACGAGTTTTGCAAAACGAATGCATCAAATGAATGCAGATGAGTTGTTGGAAACATACCTATCGTCACTCACGAGTTCACTCGATCCACACACCAGTTTTATGTCGCCTGGAACACTCGAGAATTTTGAAATTACAATGAGGCTGCAGCTCGATGGTATCGGAGCCTCGTTGAAAGGTGAGGATGGCTATACAACGGTTGCTGAACTTGTTCCTGGAGGGGCAGCAGATAAAGATGGCCGGCTAAAGAAAAAAGATCGGATAGTCGGTGTAGGTCAGGACCGTGAGGGTGAGATGATCGATGTTGTTGACATGAATCTCAACGATGTTGTGAAACTCATTCGTGGTAAGCGGGGGACAGTGGTGCGTCTTAAGGTTATTCCCGTTAGTCAAACTGTGCCGACGGTCTACGACATTGTCAGGGCAAAAATTGAATTGCAGGATAGTGCAGCACGTGGTGAAATCATTGAAGAAGGCATAAAAGCAGACGGGAGTCCTTGGCGAATTGGTGTAATTAACTTGCCGAGTTTTTATATGGACATGGCTGCTGCCAGGCAAGGACAGGCTGATTATAAAAGTAGTACCCGTGACTGTCGGAAACTATTGGAAGGATTTCGTGAGCAGGGGGTTGACTGTGTCGCTCTCGATCTACGGAACAATGGTGGAGGGTCCTTGCCAGAATCTATTTCATTAACGGGTCTTTTCATCGATACAGGCCCGGTTGTTCAAATCAAAGACGCGGATCAGCGAGTTCAGCAATACGACGACTTGGAGCCCGGTGTTGTTTGGGATGGTCCGCTTGTTGTACTTGTGAATAAATTTAGTGCGAGCGCAAGTGAGATTGTTGCAGGGGCGATACAGGACTATCGCCGGGGCCTTGTGATTGGTGATTCTGCTACTCACGGAAAAGGTACGGTGCAAAGCTTACTTGATCTCGGGCGACAGCTTTTTCAGCGTTTGCCGAATGCCCCGTCTCTTGGTGCATTGAAAATAACAATGCAACAGTTTTACCGCCCGAGTGGACTGAGTACGCAGATGAAAGGGGTAAAGAGTGATGTGAAATTGCCAAGTATCACAGATCATCTCCCAGTCGGAGAGTCGGATCTTGATAATGCAATTCCCTTTGATCGCGTTGACACAGCAGATTTTTCGGCCACAAATAATGTGAATGAATCAATGCTTGAAACACTTCAGCAACGATCCGATGTGCGTGTTGCAGACGACGAAGAGTTTCAAGAACTGGCGACAGACATTGCCCGCTATGAGGAGAGGAAAAATGAAAAGACACTCTCGCTACTAGAGTCAGATTTCGTAAAGGAATGGAATGAGGGCAAAGCGGCAGAAAAAGAGGAGGAGAAAAAACAGGAGGAGAATGCGGGGCCACGTCGACCTGTTGTGAGGCGAGACTTCTATTTTGCTGAGGCCATGAGGGTAACGACAGATTATCTTTCAGTATTATCTGGTGCCGCGATGCCATCTTTGGCGAAGTCTGAAGGTAAAACAGAGGTCCAGAGTGAGGCGCGTTAGTTTTGGTGGCATATGATCAGAATTCATACAGATTTCTGAAGAATTAGTCGCATTGCCTCAATTGCATTTGGGTAGTGAGGCTGACTGTTAATATCTTTCCAGATGCGATGAGCATTGACGCGTTTGTTTCCACCACGGCCTTTGGAGGCCTCTGCTGCCCACTGAGGTTGTGGGCTATTTGTGAATTCTGCAAGCGCGGAGTACCAATCGTAGCGTTGCAAAGGTTTCATGTCTGAAACAGCATAAAGCCCCTCTGGTGAAGAGTGTTCCGCAATGTCACAGATGACAGCAGCCGCGTCATCGACGTGTATCAGGTTGAGCCAACTGTTAGGGTCGGCGGGGATTGGGTTATTTTCTCTGATATCCTGAAGCCTTGGAAGTCGATCGGGTCCATAGAGTCCGGCGAGTCGAAGTACGATGCCGGGTCCTTTGGGGTGTCTGCTAAGAGAAGTTTCTGCTGTGAGCAAAGTCCGCCCAGCCTCTCGTGTGGGACATGCCGGAGTTGACTCGTCAACTTCTTCACCGGTTTCTGTACCCCAGATGCCAGTTGAACTAATGAATATGACTCGTGGGTTGTTTGGTAGTTGATCGAGTACACGAACAAGTCCGGTCACGTGGACATCATAATAGTTCGCATGAGCGTTTCTGTCGAATCCAACTGACCATAAAACAGTGTCTACCTCTGGCAACTTCTGGAACCAGTTAGGTGATCCGCTACTTGTTGTTACGTCCCCAATGATGGGATGAATGTTTGCTTTTGCGAATTGTTTTGCTTTTGTTTGGTTTCGTGTTGTAGCAAAGACGGTCGATCCAGACCCGAGCCATCGTTGTGCAACTCTTTCACCAAGAAAGCCACATCCGATAATTAGACGAGCAGTCTCATTAGAGTTTTTGGTCATCATCAAGCGTGTTGTCATCTCCGGTGAGTAATGTCCTTTGTAGTGCCGTCTGTCTTTCCAGCCATGTACTGAGTATGACCTGTGCTGCAACAGCATCGTGGCGTTCTTTTTTTCTACCACGTGTCAGCTGAGCAGGTCTCAACAGCCCGGAAGCTTCCTGTGATGTGTGTCTTTCATCCTGAAAGGCTATCGGTAGTTCAGTAGTTTGTGTAAGCCACGCTGCGAACTTCTCAACCTCGGAAGACATTTCACTGTTTCTCCCATCAGAGTGCAGAGGTAATCCTACAACAAAGCCAACAATTTCTTCCTGCTTTACAAGTTTCAGGAAGAATGCTGCATCGGCTTGAGGGTCTCCAATTGTTTTATAAATCATCAATGGGCTGGCAATTATTCGTTCGGCATCACAGACCGATATACCAATTCTTCGGCGGCCATAATCAACGCCAGCGAGTCTGCCAAGCGGGAGTGTTTCAGAATTCATTTTTCAGGGATGTTTATACCGTAGGTTGTCTTGGCGAACCGTCCCCTCTGAAGGAAATTGAGCGTTTCCTTTTGCACATCTGGATTTCTCATCATACGTGAGTGGCGAACAGGAATAATCAGAAAACCGTCGGCACCATTGAGTTTTGTTTCTGATACGCGAACTATAGCATCATCATCTCCTTCGAGGATCGATGAGTATCCTTCATTGTCGCCTTTACCTCCAGCGATAATGCCATATTCAAAAGTGGGGGTTTGAAGATCATGCCGGATTGTATCCCAATGCAGTACAAGTTCACCAGCGGCACCAGACGCTAGTGTTTTAAGCCAGTGGTTATGAGCAGCAAGTCGAGCAAGGTCTGAGCCTTGGTTTGGAGGTCCAAGCATTACCATGCGATTGACCCGGCCTATCATTTCAGGCTGTGCATTTTGGAGCCATCTGCGAACCACCAGGTTCCCCATACTGTGTCCCACAAAACTCACCGCTGTGGTTGGCGGTAAGCCAGCCAGCACCTTTCCTAACGCGTGGGCGTGTGCTGCAAGAGTTGCTTGAGGGCTCGCGTATCCAAATGTCATTATGCTGGCAGCCATGTTGTCTTGGAGATATGTAACTAGAGGCTTCATGGCGCTGCGGCCTTCCCCAAGTCCGTGAATCACAATGACCGCCTTGTTCCCCACGAAAGGGTCTATATCACCATTTTTGATAAGCTTAGAGAAATGGCGTGAGCATAGATCGAGAGTCCCCTCGGCAACAACTTCATCATTCAGGTTGAGAACACGATACGTTTTTGATTGAGCATGTTGCTGAATCCGCCAGTTGTTAATAACTCGTATATCAGACCACTGTAAAGCATCGGTCGCAGACGTGAAGTTGTCGAAGACGGTACTCACCCAGTGCTTTTCAGCTTTGTTGGGTGGATGAGTTTCCTTACTCTCAGCCTCAGAGGCTGCAATCAAAAGCAAACATGAAGAAACGACACAGGAACACATCACCAAAGACGTTTTGACTAGCCCGATGTGTTTTACAGATATTCGTGCCATTGTTTACTTTCTAGCTCAGCGACTACTTTACGAATATGATCCTCGTGTGATCTGTCAGCGACCAAGGTAGCGTCATCAGTGTGTACTAAAAGAATATTCTCTAAACCCAGAGTGACAATAAGATGGTTGTCGCATGTGTGGACAAGCAAGTCTTTTGAATCGATACCAAGGTGACGACCGACTACGGTATTGCCATACTCGTCCTGCCCTCGTTGTCGGGCAACAGCTGACCAACTGCCTAGATCATCCCACGTGAATGGTGCCTCTATGACA
>JABHNP010000380.1 GCA_018694455.1 Planctomycetaceae bacterium
ATATTGCTGCAGGTGTGGTCGCAAAAGTCGTCTCACGTTGCCAAACTGAGTGAGCATTTCATGAAGGGTGCCGATACCAATCGTGATATCACATGCCGGCCGTGCAGTAATGAGCGGCCCAAGTGCGGGGACTTCGGAATCTTCGAATACAAAAATATCCATGAAGAAAACCCTAGCAGACGTTCCACTGCGGCAGCGAGACCGCTGCTGGAAAATTACGCTGTTGTGGCGTAATCTTCTATATACAAGCCGGAGTGGCGGAATGGCAGACGCGAAGGATTCAAAATCCTTTGCCCGCAAGGGCGTGTGGGTTCAAGTCCCACCTCCGGTATTAAAAGATAGTCAAAGGGGAACAAGTACTCGTTGAGGAATTTTGAATTGGCTCCACTCGAAGATGACAATGAAGATGGGCATGCCGCTATGACATTCGAGTGAACTACCCTTTCCCGTTTTCAATCCTAACGTGCTCTTAGAGGGAACATGACAACACGAGATTCTAAGCCTCCTTTTGGACGCAGGGCTTTTTTAACAAACGGCACGCTCACGCTCGCTGCCGCCTCTGTTTGCCCACGAGCACTGGTAGGTAATCAATTCAAGCCAAAACTTAGCATCGGTCTGATCACCGACTTGCACTACGCTGACAAGCCACCTGCTGGTTCCCGTCATTACCGTGAATCGCTCGCGAAACTCGATGCAGCAGCAGCTCAGTTCCAGAAGCATCAAATTTCAGTTCTTGTCGAACTGGGTGACCTGATCGACGCAGCCGAGACTGTTGAAAAGGAACAAACCTATTTAAAAACTATTAACCAAAAATTTTCAAAAATTTGCTCCAACCGTCACTACGTCCTCGGAAACCACTGTGTCGACACCTTGAAAAAGGAAGAATTCCTTAAAGGAGTAGGGCAAAAAGAATCTTATTATTCTTTCGATCAGGAAGGATTTCATTTCATTGTTCTTGATGCCTGCTTTCGAAGTGATGGCGTCGCTTACGAGCGAAAAAATTTCCACTGGACTGACGCCAATATCCCACCAACAGAATTAAAATGGCTTCAAGAAGATCTCAAGGCTAATGAGAAACCTGTCATTGTCTTGGCCCATCAACGTCTTGATGTCAGCAACAATCACGGAGTAAAAAATAACAGAGAGGTTCGCAGCCTACTTGAATCATCAGGAAATGTGATTGCTGTTTTCCAGGGGCACAGTCACCAAAATGACCTCAACATTATCGGCGGAATCCACTACTGCACACTAGTCGCAATGGTCGAGGGCATGGGGCTAGCTCACAATGGATTTTCAATTCTGAACATCGACAAGCAAGGAAGCGTTCAGTTAACTGGTTTTCAAAAGCAAAAAAGCCGACAGCTTACGTAAAAAGCAAGCCGAAGAGTTTGTCTTTGAGAATAGCTGAGCAAATCCACCGCCCTACTATGTTTCAGCCCCTCTTCAATCATCTTACGATCATTTATTTGTCAATTGATAGAGTTGAGGTAAACGCAATGCTATTTTTAAAAAATGAAAAAAGGAATCCTGGAATCCACCGTAAATCGTAGGTGATACAACCCCAGCTTTCGTGGTGGATGACTAGGTTCACAGGCTATCGTTTTCGAACCTCAAGTACATATCGCATGAGGTCGTCAAATTCTTGTCGATTTTTAAGTTGTCGAACAAGATTTTCTGGCATGAGCGAAATGGGAGATTCGAAGATCTCATCAATATCATCTTTTTGAAAAGACACAGGTGCTGGCTGAGCAAGGTTGCGTAGTAGAAGTTGGTCATCATCCTCTGACACTCGCATGCCAGTGTGCTGTTTCCCTTCATTTGTAATCACAGTTACTTGCGCGTAGTTCTTTTCAATTCGTTTTGATGGGTAGAGAAGCGACTCAACGAGTTGCTCTGGAGAAAGACTCGTCTTTAGTTCTTGCAAGTCAGGTCCGAGACGGACACCATTCTTCGATGGATGGTGACAGGTTGCACATGCCGCAGCTGACTTATAAAAAATATTTTTGCCTTTCTTCAGGTTGCCTCGCTTCATTGCGGTCTGCGCGAGTTCGCTTGCTGGTGTTGAAAGCAATACTTTCTCCAGTTCGATATTAGAAAAAACATTTTGTTCAGAGCGAGCAGCAGCCACTAACTCTGGTTCGAGTGGATGTGCAGCCAAGAGATCGGCAGGTTTCCAGAATGTTGTCTGGGCTTTTGTTGCAGCACGAATCTGCTTCACCGTGCTTGGTGAAACAGAAGCAGCTTCGTTGCCCCATGTGTTTCGTACAAATGTTAGAACGGCCGCTAGTTCCTCATCGTTGAGAAGATTTCGAAAAGCTGTCATAGGTGGCACGCCACGGGTTGGATCATATGTTTTGCCATGTACTTCCATTGGTCCCCACATCCCGTGTAAGGTTGCCTTCACAAGTCGTTCCTCACTTCCGGTTACCCAAGGGCTGTTCACAAGGGATGGATAGATAATCCCATTTCCTTTGCCGTGTGTCAGATGGCACGTGCTGCAGTGGGCTTCACGTTGGTAAATTTCGGCACCAATCTTATACGCCTTGCGGTCTTTGGCGTTGAGATGTTTTGGTATGTCAAAGTTGACGAAATCACTCTCTGCGGATGCAGCGAATCCGCTGGCTCCATGAACATCTACCTTCGTCCAAAAATGTTCTACTGTTTTCGCTGCCTCAGCCGCGTGTCGAACAGTTGAGTTGAGTAAGAGTTCAAGGAGTGACTGATTTTTGACGTTGTGCTGCTGGTAAAGCCATAGAGCTTCTACAAGATGGTGAGCTTCTTGTTCGTTATTTGGATCAAAGCTACCAATCCATTTTTCTGTTGCCTCTATTACGTCATCAGAGTCACGCCCGCTCAGTTCAACTCGCGTACGATGACGAACGCCGTTCACGGGGTGCTTTAAGTTTTCTAGTAGGTTCTCAATGGGTTCACCGGAAATCGCTACTGGCTTTTGTAAGGGTCGATTTTTTACTGTAAGCCGGATGATTCGCCCGTGCGTATGATCACGATTAGGGTCACGAATGTTATGCTGCATATGGCCGATAATGACGTTTTGCCAATCAGATATGTACAACGCGCCGTCTGCGCCAACAATTGCGTCAGTTGGCCGAAAGTTTCGGTCTGTGCTGTTGAGGACGTCTTGAACAGGAGTTCCCCAAACTTCTCCAAAGACACGTTCACGACTCTTGGTTCCCTTGCTATTCCCAATCTGAACAGTCACGGTTGCGATCAGCGTATCGTTGTCAAAAAACTCGATTTTTCCATTATTGAAACGGTCTTCGAATCCTTCTCGATTCCAGATTCTGAGTTCTGAGACTTCAACAGGTTCGGCAAATTCACCCTTCATCCAAGGATTCATTTGTATTGATGTATGTGCAAAAGTCTGTTTGTTCCCGTCAATAAGCAATGAGACGGGGAACATGCCTTTGTTGTATTCACTCGACTGACTTAGCTTGACAGTTTTTGTGATATGTCTCGTGCCGTGAACACGTGCTGCTGCTTCCGAGACCACCTCAATTTCACAGAGATTCATCTGCTGTTTTCCGGGAACACTCAATTTAAAAGAAGTAATTTTTTTATCTTTTAGTGCCGGATGATTGACAGTTATGAGTTGTCCGCCCTTTGTTACTTCAGCATAGCTCAGGCTTTTCTTAGGCTTTGTTTCCTGTGCTGAAAGACCGTCACCACGGTCGAGGTCATATTGGCGGATTCCGAGAAAGCCGATCGTATTGCAGATAAGGAAATCCTGTTGCATGTCTTCTGGAAAATGCTCGGAGGATAAAATTTCATCGGCAGCAACGGGCCTGAATTCTTTTTCCAAAAGTGTGTGCATTTTGAAGCCGTTGCCTTCTCGTCGCACCTGATACGACCGCCCGCCCGTACCGTCATTTGCGTAGCAGTAGCCCCAATAATCAAAGCTTGTTCCGTGTGGATTTGGCTTATTTTCGGCATGTGGTGTGATTACGAATGTCCGAGGGTCGAATCGATACATTCCAGATTGGCCAATAGCCAAATTTTGCTTCCACGGCGTTTCATGATTATTCATGAGAAAAATGCCACTCTGCCAGTAAATTCCACCGTCCGGCCCATAAATCAAATTGTTGGCAGCGTGATGTGTGTCAGAGGTACCCAAGCCTTGGAGGAGTGGATATCGAAGGTCTGCAACATCATCACCATCTGTATCCTTTAGAAAAATTAAGTCGGGGCCGGAGGTGACCACCACTCCACCTCCCCAGAATTCAAAGCCCAACGGATTGTGGACATGAGCAAAAATTTTCCTTTTATCTGCAACTCCATCACGATCAGTATCCTCAAGAATGACGAGAGCATCATTCATTTCCTTCAAGGGTTCCCACTTGGGATATGTGTTCCAGCAGGCCGCCCAGAGCCGCCCTTTTCCATCAACTTGCAATTGAACGGGATTTGCAAAGTCTTCGAACATGTCCTCCGAGGCAAAGACATTAAGCTCAAAGCCTTCCGGCACGTTGATCTGAGCAATACTTTCTTCTGGACTGAGGTAATTAACACTCCCCTCTTTGTCCGCACTCGAACTTTTACTGCCTCCTCCAATATTGGAAATAACCTTAATTGGAGACGGTACGTTGCTATCATCAGCCGTAATGTCTTGGCCATTTGCAGCTGCCCAAAGAACGGAATCACGATTTGAGGTCATCACATCAAGCATTGCTAATTCATTTCGCAAAACATCGGCATTACTCTGTCCGTCAACGAATGTGAGTTGCGCACGTGACCCCCAGATGTCGTTACCATCAGTCGCGTGATAGCGGTTATGCCAAGTCCAGTTTTTTTCCTTTACAGCTTCGTAAAGGTTTTTTAAAAAATCCTTTGAACAGAGATTTTGCTTGGAAAGAAGAGACTGGCTTATGATTCCGGCGAGATCCCAGTAGCCAGCAGCATTTAAGTGAATGCCATTGAGTGTAAGCTGTTCCTCACTCTGTTCGAACCGCTGCAAAGTTGGTTCATAAAGATTCACAAAAGTTGATTTGCTATCAGCAGCAGCCTGGCGAGTAGCTTCGGTGTAAATAGCTAAATTCGCATTCGTCTGAATGCCATCAGGAAGATTGGGATTCGCCGTGGATTCGTATGCGATAGGGCTAAAGAGAACGAATCGAGCGTCACAATCTTTCTCTTTACGCAGCCGTCGATATTTTTCAACAAGTTCAACAAGCTGTTTCGTATACAGAGCGGCACCCTGCTCACCTTCAAACGATTCATTGTATCCATACATAATAAAAATGACTGATGGGCCGACGTGTTGAAGATATGCTTCATCGTCTGTAAAGCCTTTGCTTCGTGGTTTTCGATCGACGGTATCTCCCGAAAAACTCATATTTCTGAAACGAATGTTCATGCCTTTCAGATGATTTTGGAGAACCGTCTCCACCCAAGGATCATGCTGCATTCGGTCAGCGAGGCCATTTCCATAAATGGCGACAACGTCACCATTTTGAAAACAAAAGTCTTCAGCAAAAACATAACGAGCCGGATGGAAGGTGGCAGCAGTGACAAGGCAGAGCCCGCAAGTCCAGATTGTGACGGCACGGAGCAGTTGAGGTCGATATTCGTTATTGTCTGATAGCATGTTTATAAATGAGGGTTTAAAGGCATTCTCTGTAATTGCGTTGTACATACCAGCTATTTAGGAAGACCATTCGATCTTACATATTAATCGTACACACAGTGGCTCGTGGGACATCATCGTGCAAATACAGGAATTTCATGGTAAATACTGAAAAGAAGCGAAACTGCCGTTTCTTTTTAGTAATTTTTCAGTGATCAGGTTGTTTAGTAGCAGTTAAATTTTGAAAACATTGCTTGATAACAAGCAAAGGTTTGCCTGACAGATAGCAAGAGCTTCGAGACAAAGATGGGCTACCGTTAGAAGCTTCCTCCAATTTTGTAAGGTTTTAAAATCAAGATCAGGTGAATGCGTGAGTCAGCAATACCAAGATTTTTATATCCAAAGCAGAGGCCTATTTTGTTTTTCCGGGTCTCGGATTAGTTCTCTTCTGAGTGTTTTTCTGCAGTTAGTAATATTTTTTGGCGGAGTGTCTGGAAATGTAAATGCTGTGCATCAAGACACAGAAAAAAATCTTTCAATTGAAGAATTAGTTACGACTGTTCGTCCATCTGTAGTAACAATTCGTCATACTGGTCGAGGAGTCCAAGACGCTGGCCTCGGGACAGGATTTGTTGTTTCACCCGATGGTCTTATAGCTACGAATTTACATGTAATCGGGGAAGCGAGGCCAATTTCAGTTGAGCTTGCAGATGGCCGCATCTTTGATGTGACTGAAATACATGCGACTGACCGAAACGCAGATGTTGCGGTCATACGAATAGACGCAGAAGATTTGCAGCCATTGGCCTTGGCTGTTTCCAGTTCGCTTCGCGATGGACAAGAAGTTGTTGCGATTGGAAATCCTCATGGGCTCGAGCGGAGTGTTGTCGTCGGTCGTGTTTCAGGGAGACGTACTATTGATGGCATAAAGATGATTCAACTAGCGATCCCAATTGAGTCAGGGAACAGTGGAGGACCATTACTCGATCGAAGTGGGGAGGTCCACGGTATTTTGACATTGAAGTCACAGGTGACTCGCAATCTCGGATTTGCAGTCGTGGCTGACCGTGTTGATGAATTGTTGGAAAACCCAAATCCAGTGTTACTCGATCGATGGCTTACTATCGGTCAACTTGACTCGACCGAATGGTTGACTGTTGGTGGTGGTCTCTGGCGTCAACGGGCTGGTCGAATAACGGTCACGGGAAAAGGAAAAGGTTTTGGTGGACGAAGCCTCTGTTTAGCAAAAGGCTCATTGCCGAGCGTGCCGTATGAGGTTGGTGTGCAAGTCAAATTAGACAATGAGTCAGGCGCTGCTGGCCTTGTATTTGAAGCAGATGGAGAAGATAAGCATTACGGTTTCTACCCCAGCAATGGTCAGTTACGATTTACGCGGTTTGATGGGCCGACAGTATTCACCTGGAATGTGATTGAAGATATTGACGTGCCCGAATACCGTAAGGGTGATTGGAATCATCTTCGTGTCCGTGTTGAAAAAGACGGCATTCGCTGCTATGTCAATGATCTTGAAGTTGTTGTGTCATCTGATCAGAACTTGCGCGGTGGCAGACCCGGGTTTGTTTCATTCCGTGGAACCGAAGCGGCATTCCGTCGGTTTTCTTTTGGCCATGAGGTGCCACGCTTTCAGCCAGCAGACGCAGTGTGGACACAGATTGAGAAAGCAACGGCAGGATTCCAGGAGATCGATCCAAGTAACGCAACACTGGTTGAGTTGTTAGCAGGGGTCGGATCGACTGCAGTAGCTGCTCTTGAATTAAAGTCTGATTCATTGTTGCGGCAGTCTGATCAGTTGCGGGTGTTGGCCGCTGAGGTTCATCATCATCAAACGATAGAGAAGCTTTCTGACGAAGTAGCCGTTGATGATGAAAAGATAGACACGTTTAGAGCAGCGTTACAGATTGCCAGGCTTGATAATCAGGAACTTGATTGCGAAGCCTCTCTTGCTGATCTTCGGAGGTTGTCAGCTTCAATCAAGACACGGTTGCCAGTTGATGCGAGTGATTCTGATCGGCTGGGAATGTTGGATCAGGTTTTCTTTTCCGAACTAGGTTTTCATGGAAGCCATGGAGATTATTACAATCGATCGAATAGCTATGTAAATGAGGTCCTCGATGATAGGGAAGGTATACCTATCACGCTAGCAGTCGTTTATATGGAACTCGCTAAGAGTCTCGGTGTCGAAATATACGGCATCGGTTTTCCTGGTCACTTTTTGGTCCGATTTGATGCAACTGATGGTGATTCAGAGTGGATTGATGTTTTTGAGCGAGGGAAGAGACTTACTCGTGAGAATCTTGTTGAGAGACTTTTGGAACAAACAGGAGAATCACTCAACGACAGTCATCTTGAAACCTCTACATCACGTGAAATATTGTCACGGATGCTCAACAACCTGCTGACAATTGCAATACAGGAAAAAGATGCCCAATCAATGCTTCGATACTTAGATGCCATGCTGGCCCTTCGTCCAGATTCAGCTCGCAGCCATTTCTTACGAATGCTGACAGCCCGCCAGCTCAATGAAAGTGAAATTGCAAAACGAGATGCACGGTGGCTTTTGATCCAACAGCCGTCTGGTATTGATCTGGCGATGGTCAAGCGACTGCTGCAAGCACTCGAAGCAGATTCAGACTAATTGTTTTAAATGTACTCAAGATACGCAGTGCTTAATCCGGAATCGGGTCTGATCGCTTGATAGTGGTACCTTCCCAGACTGCGGTATCTGTTTCCTTGTCATATGTAAGGACTCGTGCGGCACTGTCGGGAACGAGCTCTCGGTCAATGGTTGGTAGCCACTTGCGGTGTTGTTCAATGACCGATGCATGCTTTGGGAGATGGGCAAGGTTTTTCCATTCATTTGGATCGGCATGCATGTCATAGAGTTCTTCACTGCCATCGGCATAGTGAATGTATCTCCAGCGTTCGCTTCGGATACCATGGTTTCCCTGGTTGTGACTGGTGATCGCAGGACGAGTACGGGTGGTTGCCGCATTCTTCAATTGTGGCACAAGGCTAATTCCTTCCAGGTCAGAACGGGGTGGAACACCAGCTAAATCAATAAGTGTTGGGTAGATGTCAAGCAGTTCGACTGGTTGACCACATGTTTGCTGTGGTGTGACACCTGGCCCAGCAAAAACAAGAGGCACCTTTGTGCCACGATCCCACAATGTATTTTTACCTGTGATATCTTTTTCACCAAGATGCCATCCGTGATCTCCCCACACAACAATGATGGTGTTGTCTGCGAAGTCGCTCTGCTCAACTGCAGAGACAATACGACCAATTTGTGCATCAACAAAACTTGTACACGCAAGATATGATCGCACAAGATTCCTCCACTCATTATTTTCCCGGACCCACTTAAGTCGAGGTTCTGGTAGGGACCAGTGGATGTACCAAGAAAATCGTGGAGTGTCGGCACGATCATCTTTAAGGATTGGTGGCAAGACCGAATCATCATCTGGGTAGAGATCAAACCATTTCTGGGTGGCATAACACGGCACGTGCGGGAGGAAAAATCCTGCGGCCAAAAAGAATGGTCGGTCTTTGGGTACATTCTGAATTTGTTCGACAGTCCAGGAAGCGACTTGATAATCTCCCTTTTGCGTGTCGTCATTATCCAGCGGCCACACGCCCCAATCCATAAGTGGGTGATTTCCCATGGGGGTCTCGGGAATCAGTTTTTTTGGTGGTTTTGTTCCGACACCACCAAATTTACCAGTTACTTCAAATTCGGTCTGAATGGGCTGCCCCGCTTGCCCTTTCCGTGGTTGTTTTTTGGCGTTTCGTCTGAAACCATGATAAATCTTTCCAGTTGATGCGGTGTAGTATCCCTGATTCGCAAAGTGTTGTGGTAGCGTGACACGATTAGACCATTCGGGGACTGTGCGAAACCATGGGCTCAGTCCATAAATACCCGTTGTCGTTGGGCGTAATCCAAGCATGAGACTTGTTCGGGAAGGATTGCACAGTGGTGCTTGGCAGTGTGCGTTTGTAAATGTCGTCCCCCGTTTGGCAAGAGCATCAATATGTGGTGTTTTAGCAAGAGGATGTCCATCGAGATGACCAATCCAATCATTTTGATCATCAATGGCTATGAATAGGATATTTGGCTTATCAGCTGCATACACAGATGAGCTAGCGATAGCCAAGACACAATACGTCATAATATTTTTCATAATTTCATGGCTTTCTTTTTTGATTTTTCCAACCGGGAGATTTTTCTTTTACAGGACCTGCCATAGGAGGTGTCTCATAGAACTCACCATCATTCATGAGCCTTGGATCTCCCGTCTTTGATAATTCACTCAGAAGCCTGTCCGTGAGCTTTTTTTCAACTTCAGCATATGCTCGTTCACCAGCAAGGTTGTGCATTTCATTTGGATCCTGATTCAGGTCGAATAGCTCGATGGACATTCGCTTTCCGTATACTTTGTTGTAGAGGCTCTTCCACGAGTCCTCCTTACGAGATTGAACAAGCCATGCTTTGGTTGGGCCAGCATCTTCATCGGGCAACGTTACTCGTGTATTTGATTCGAGTTCCTGTTGTGTTGGCTCTGGCCCTTCTTCAAGGCGATACGGGTCCCCAAGGGGCCACCGGTCGGGGCGAAAGTTCATAATTAAAACATGATTGTGAGTACGGATTGCTCGCTGAGGATATGGTGTAAAGTCAGATCGTGCACTTTCGACGTGTCGTTCACGGCCTGTAAATACGCAGTCTCGTGTCGGGTCAATAAAACCCGATTCTTTCGAGTGAAGAAGTGGCCATAGTGACCGGCCAGTCATTGATTTCGGTGGCTTGATATGTGCTGTCTCAAGAAATGTGGGGGCAAGGTCAATGAGGCTCACCATGTCGTCAACAACACGCCCACCAACAACACCCGGCCCGGTTACAGAAAGACATACGCCGGTACCAAAACTATACAAGTTGCATTTTCCATGAGGAAAACCAGGTGCTCCGTGGTCTCCACTAATAACAATAAGTGTGTTGTCAGAGAGGTTGGCTTTCTCGAGTTCATCAAGCACAACACCAACAGCCGCATCCCAGGCAGCTATTTCACCGAAATAATCTGCAAGATCTTGTCGTACTTCCGGAACATCAGGCAGAAAAGCAGGCATCTTTCCTTGAAGAGAATTGGGATCGATTCCCCAAAGATCTTTGCCACTTCCCTTAATCCATTTTCGATGCACATTGGTAGGCCCGAACCAGTAACAAAAAGGAGCGTTGTCCTTACAGCTATTGATCATGTCACGGAAGTTGCCTCTGACTTCGTCGAGAATTGTGCGCTTCGCCGTCTCGCGAGGTGTTCCCTTAGTGATGAGCTTTGTTACGGTTTGAGAGAATTGATTTATCCGACCGCCGTTTTTGTTAAAGCTTTCATCTTGTGTGAATGGTGAATTTGCCGGAGTACCGGGACTCCAAACTTTATGGGAGTAGCCGACGCAGTAGCCTTGCTCTCGAAGGATTGGCAGAAAACTCGGGATCGAACTGTCATAGACAGCACCTCGCAATATTGAGCCAGTTCCTGTTTGCCAAAAATGTCTACCGGTAAGTACTGCGCTACGACAAGGAGTGCACGATGGTGCACTCACGTGTGCATTACGAAAAATCACACCGCGACTAGCAACCTTGTCGAAATTTGGTGTTTGGACGACATCGTTGATGCCACCGGCTCCATCAATTTTTGCAAGAACCGAGGCATGTCGGCCCCAGTCATCAGCGAACAGAAATAAAATGTTTGGTCGTTCTTCAGTATTCTTCTCGACAGCCCACCCAGCATTTTTACAACAGATATTTGTCAGAATAAAAAGTATAAGAAGCCTTCGAAGTGCCTTGAGAGCATCGAGCGACGTGCTTTGGGAAGAGATCATGCCGTACGTTCCGAAGAAAAAGAAAAAATTAGAAAGTGCGTGCCCACCATCAATTTATCTTAATGCACAATTGCACGATTTCTTTTACAAAGAAGTATGGGCGCAAATGTACAAAAATGCCCTTGGTTTTTACTAATCAGGTATTTTTTGTCCACGAAGAGGGTGTAGGACGTGTAACTATCAAAGGTATGGCAACATTGACAGGTAATGTTTTAGAGTGAACAGGCCGTAATTGCCGTCGCTTAAGGCCGGTCCCATAGAATCAATTTTTAGTGGAAGCATGCATAAAGCCACTCAATTGTCTATTCCGTTCTTGCTTGCATTTTCAGTTTCCCAGGGGGCTGAGCATGTTGACTTTACGAAGAATGTTCTGCCTGTCCTTCAACGACATTGTTTCGAATGCCATGGCCCGGACGTGCAAGAGGGCGGCCTGCGTTTTGATGATCGAAATGAATTCCTGTCTGGTGGTTATTCAGGACCGGCAATAAACTCTAATAAGCCCCGTGAGAGTGAGCTGCTTCGCAGAGTGTCACTCGATCGTTTGCATGACGATGCAATGCCCCCTGTGGGGCCGGGGCTTTCAGGCCGCGAAGAAATCATACTTCTTCAATGGATACAACAGGGTGGTGAACTGCCAGAAACGATTCCACGGCAAAAGCACTGGGCATATGTTCCTCCAGTTCGGCATTCTTCTCCAAGTGCTGGCTCACAAGACCTATCGATTATTGATCCGACTATCGATGGTTGGATCGTTGCGGCGCATAAAGATGAAGGTCTCCAGTTTGCTCCTTTAGCAAAAAAAAGTCAGTTGATCCGACGTCTTGCATTTGACGTGACTGGCTTGCCACCAAGCCCAGAGGTAGTTGCGGCATTTGAGGCAGACGGCCGTGATGACGCATATAAAAATCTTGTTGATGAGCTCCTCCAAAGTGAAGAATTTGGCGTTCGATGGGCACGGATGTGGCTCGATCTTGCACGCTATGCAGACTCCCATGGATTCCAGCGGGATGACCTGCGGGATATGTGGGCGTATCGAGATTGGGTCGTGGATGCGTTGAACGACGACATGCCCTTCGATCGTTTTACGATTACACAAATTGCTGGTGATCTACTGCCTGAAGCAAATCAAGGAACACGAATCGCTACGGGATTCCATCGATGCGCACCAACCAACGTAGAAGCAGGAACGGATCCAGAAGAGAGTCGCATTAATCAGGTTTTTGACCGAGTGAACACAACGGCTGCTGTCTGGTTGGGAGTCACACTTGAATGTGCTCAGTGTCACGATCACAAATATGACCCATTTTCTCAAGAAGAGTACTACCGCTTCGCAGCGTATTTTAATTCAACAGAAGCAGAAGTAGAACGTGCCAATCCAAAGGTGCCATCTTCAATCAAGTTCATTGGCCCATCAATAAACTTAAGCCATGATCCTTGGGAAACAGAACGAAAGTCCATCAGCCAAAGTCTCAGTGATGCTCGGAAAGATGTGAAAAAATTTAAGGGGGGCAAAACAGAGAAGGATGTCATTCAAGATGAAAGCGAACAACCTACTACCTGTGGTGGAGAGACGTTCGTCGATCAACAGGATCAGCAGGACGACGCCGATGTGCGTTTGAAGACAATGGAAAAGAAAGTCAGGCAATTACAAAATAAGCTGGCTTCGATTCCAGAGGCGAAGACACTCGTGATGCAAGAAAGGGCGAAGCCACGTGAAACCTTTGTCTTTAACCGTGGTGACTTTACTGACCCCTTACGGCAGGTTGATGCAGGTACACCGAGTGTGCTCGGTGGAACGACCGAAGGTCTCGCAAACCGACTCATGCTTGCCAAGTGGCTTGTATCACAAGACAATTCATTAACCGCCAGAGTGTTTGTCAATCGAGTCTGGTTTGAGATTTTTGGCCAAGGGATTGTCACTACACTCGAGGATTTCGGCGTTAAAGGTGAACGACCAACACATCCAGAATTGCTCGACAGTCTCGCAGTCGAATTCATGGAAGATGGATGGAGCCTCAAAAAACTGGTTCGTCGCATCGTAACCAGCAGAACGTATCGGCAGTCCTCAACCGTGACTTCAAAAAAACGGTTGCAAGACATTCAGAATAAATGGCTTGCAAGAGGCCCGCGATTTCGTCTGGATGCAGAAGGCATTCGGGATAATGCACTCGCTATCGCAGGGTTACTAAGTACTGCAAAAGGTGGTCCGTCGATTCGTCCACCACAGCCAAATGGTTTGTGGACGAAGCTTGGTGGTCAGAAATATATATATGAAGTGAGTCCGGGTGAGCAACAATACCGTCGTGGCATTTATGTTGTTCTCAAGCGAGGCAGCCCATATCCAAGTTTTATGACCTTTGACGCAACTGAACGTATGACGTGTGTAACGAGGCGTTCTCGGTCTAATACACCACTGCAGTCGCTGGTTCTATTGAACGACCCAGTGTACACCGAGGCTGCTTTTGCTTTTGGGGCACGGATGCTCTCTGAGTCACCGGAGGATACTGATACATCACGTATTGACTATGGATTCCGTATTGCAGTCAGCCGGCAGCCAACAGCACGTGAAGTGAATCTGTTGCAAAAATTATTGAATTCAGAACGACAAGCGTTGGTAGCGAATCCAAAAAAAGTTGAAGTGATAATGAAAGATCATTCTGGAGTCGATATACCGGAAAGCATGGATTCGAATGAGCTTGCAGCATGGTATGTGATAGCCGCAACGATTTTAAATCTTGACGAAACAATCACTAAAAACTGAGAGCACGGTAGGTCGTATGAGACAGCCAAAGCCTGAGCAGAAAATGAATTTCCTTGATGTTTCTCGGCGTCATTTTTTTCGGCAGGGTTTAGGGCTCTCAGCAGTTGGGCTATCGACATTGTTGGCAAGCGATTCTCCGGTGGCTCAAGAACCCGGCGTAAGAAATCGGTCTCTTGGGCATGCTTCTCACTTCAGCCCTCGCGCGAAGTCGGTGATCCATCTCCATATGGTGGGGGCACCATCCCAGATCGATATGCTTGATCCAAAGCCCGTCCTTTCAAAGCGACATGGTGAAAACTGTCCGGAAGCATTTCTTGATGGTTTAAAGTTGGCATTTATCGGTGATAAAAAAGTTCTTGCAGGTTCACCATTTCAATTCTCGAGGCAAGGTAATGTTGGGCTTGATGTCGTTGAACACCTTCCCCGCCTCGGGGGTGTGGCAGATGAATTGTGTGTCGTACGCAGTCTGCACACCGATGAAATCAACCATGCTCCGGCCCAGATGTTCATGCATAGTGGCTTCGGTCGCGGTGGACGGCCTTCCCTTGGTGCTTGGACAACGTATGGTTTAGGAAGTGAAAACGAGAATCTTCCAGCATATGTTGTATTGCTCTCTGGTCCTGCC
>JABHNP010000395.1 GCA_018694455.1 Planctomycetaceae bacterium
ATGGGTCGTGACACGAGTGGTGTACGGGGTATTAAGCTTGGGAAAGGTGACAGTCTTGTTGGGATAGTTGTCGCTGATCCGTCTGCAACGCTTCTTACCGTGTGTGAAAAAGGGTATGGCAAAAGGACGCCTTTTGGTGCAGGTACGCCACTTGTTGAGGAAGAAGCTTCGGCGTCCCCCGCTCCAGAAGAGTCTGAATCAGAGTCGAGTGGC
The DNA here is from genome assembly GCA_018694455.1 of Planctomycetaceae bacterium. GTDB lineage: Bacteria > Planctomycetota > Planctomycetia > Pirellulales > UBA1268 > UBA1268. The sequence goes on from JABHNP010000395.1 coordinate 214, forward strand.
ATGCGGTACAGGACGCAGCGTCGTGGTGGGAAAGGCGTGCGCGACATTAAGACAACAGCCCGTAATGGCCAGGTTGTGTCAGTTGTTTCGGTACAGGATGACGAGCAAGTGCTCATGATGACTGCCCGGGGAAAACTACAACGGGTGAATGTCGGAGAGATCAAATCTATTGGCAGAAATACGCAGGGAGTGCGGATCATGCGGCTGGATGATAGTGATTCACTTGCAGCAGTTGTTCCGGTGCCTCTGAGTGAGCAAGAGGAAGCACCAGAGGGCAGCACAGAGAGTGCACCAGAGACAGAGAGTGCACCGGAGACAGAGATCGCACCAGAGGGTGATGCTAAGAACACGCCAGAGGGCAGCGCAGAAGATGCGACGGAGGGCGGCGCAGAGAACGCATAGTCTGGTCTTGAAGCCAGCCTGCCCCTAGAGTTGGTTTGCCCCTGAAGTTGGGATAACTCAAAGTGAAAATAACAATAGTCGGTACCGGGTATGTTGGGCTCGTAACTGGTACATGCCTAGCTGACAGCGGCAATGATGTCACGTGTCTGGATGTTGATGAAAAAAAAGTTGCTATTCTCAGGAATGGTAGCGTTCCGTTTTATGAGCCAGGCCTTGAAGAGCTTGTGGAACGCAACACAAAAGTCGGACGGTTGCATTTTACCAGTGACACGCACGAAGCGATTGCAGCTGCCGAAATTGTTTTCCTTGCGGTTGGAACACCACCAACGGCGACCGGATCTGCTGATCTGTCCGCGCTCCAGGCTGCGGTAGAATCAATCGCCCACGATCTTGGTGAAGAAACTATTGTCATCACAAAAAGCACGGTGCCCGTTGGTACTGCCGCTAACATTGAGCAACGACTGCTCCAAGCTACGGGCCGGGTGTGTCAGGTAGCGAGCAACCCCGAATTCTTAAAGGAGGGGGCAGCAATCGAAGATTTTCAGCGACCTGATCGTGTTGTTGTGGGAGTACGTAATCCTGAAGTTGCTGAAAAAATACGGCGGCTTTATTTGCCATTCCTGCGAACTGAGAGGCCGTTCCTCGTGATGACGCCGGAAAGTGCTGAGATGACAAAATACGTAGCCAACTCGCTCTTGGCAACAAAGATAAGTTTTATTAACGAAGTGGCTAATCTCTGTGAGCGAATGGAAGCCGATGTTGATGATGTCAGGCGGGGGATCGGTCATGATAGACGCATCGGGTTTTCGTTTTTGTTTCCTGGCGTTGGCTATGGAGGAAGTTGTTTTCCAAAGGATGTGCAAGCGCTTGCAGCCATGGCACGCGAGCGGTCGAGTGAATTTAAAATTTTGCAGGCTGTGCACGAAGCGAACGTTAAGCAAAAACAGGTTCTGGGAAAGAAAATAGAAGATTTTTTTGAAGGTAATCTTGCGGGCCGTCGAATTGCTCTTTGGGGCCTTGCCTTCAAGCCTCGCACGGACGATGTCCGAGACGCTCCGTCGCTCAAGCTCATAGATACGCTTCTCGCCGCCCAAATGAAGATTCGAGTTTTTGACCCGGAAGCAATGGGCAATGTTCGAGAGTTATATGGTAGTAAACTCGAGTATGCCTCAAGTCCGCTTGATGCTGCTGCTGATGCGGACGCACTTGCAATCGTGACAGAGTGGGGGGATTTTCGTCGGCCTGATTTTAAAGCCTTGAGGGCCGTTATGGCGAGGCATGTGATCTTTGATGGACGAAATCTATTTGATCGTTCGGAAATGCTTTCGAGTGGCTTTCTGTACTATTCGATCGGTCGATCCGTGGTTGACGGTCGATCAAAAGGCGACAGTTCTGGATGATTGCCGTCAGTTTAGTGCATGCTTTATGCCGGCTGCGGTGATGATTTGTTGAGAAAATTTGATACAACTGATCAAATCAGTTTGACATGTTTTTTTTACAAGAGTTAGAGTTCTTATCATGAGTTTACTTCTTGGTGAGATATCGCACGAGAATTTACTTACACCCAAACACTTCCCCGGAGTTGAACGTCCGTGAAAACTTTCTCTGCAGTCGCCGCTATGGTATTGCTCACGCCCTCCTTTGTCCAAGCTTCTGGTGCGAACAGAGTATCTCCATCGGTATCATTTTTCAGCCTTTATGGGCTGTTCTGGATCGCAGGAATCGTTGGCTCAGGGTATGCCCTTTGGCAGGCGTGGCAGTTCTATCAGTGGATGGAAAGTCAGCCAGGTGGTTCGGAAAAAAATATTGAAATTGCCGGTTATGTTCGGACGGGTGCGGATGCATATCTTCGGCAGCAATACAAAGTAGTCGCTGGTTTTTTTGTTGTTATTTTTGCAGTGCTCCTCTTTATGGCTTTCGGTCTCAATGTGCAAAGTGCCTGGGTGCCGTTTGCGTTTTTGTCAGGAGGTCTGTTTTCTGGCCTTGCTGGTTGGTTTGGTATGAAGACGGCGACACTTGCAAGTAATCGAACTGCGGCCGGTGCAGAGAAGAGCCTCAATGATGGTCTTCAAGTGGCATTTCGATCAGGTGCTGTAATGGGGCTTACTGTGGTTGGCCTAGGCTTGCTCGATATTGTTGTGTGGTTCTTTATTTTGTACTGGGTCGTCCCATTGTTTTCATCGCCACTGTCACTTGAAGAAATTACAGTCACCATGCTGTGTTTCGGAATGGGAGCGAGTTCACAAGCGCTGTTTGCCCGTGTTGGGGGTGGGATCTTTACCAAAGCGGCAGATGTTGGTGCTGATCTTGTTGGTAAAGTTGAGCAGGACATACCGGAAGACGATGCTCGTAACCCAGCAACAATTGCTGATAATGTTGGTGATAACGTTGGTGACGTAGCTGGTATGGGGGCTGATTTGTATGAAAGTTATTGCGGCAGCATTCTTGCTACAGCGGCACTGGGCGTTGCTGCATTTGCTGGTGTCACAGAAGCCGATTACTACATGCAGCTTAGAGCACTCTTCTTGCCAATTATGATTGCTGCGGCAGGTATTGGTCTATCTGTGTGGGGGATTTGGCAGGTCAAGACGCAAGAAGATGCGTCACAAAGATCCCTTTTAGCAGCATTGGCGCGTGGTATTAATCTTTCGACTCTTGCAATCGTCGGAGCCGCTGTTGTGCTCACGTTCTTGTTACTCGGGTGGTCTTATATCGGTGTTGGTATGAGCGTGATTGTAGGTCTGGTAGCAGGGTGGCTTATTGGGAAGTGGACGGAGTATTCAACAAGTAATGAGTTTGCCCCAACAAAAGAACTCGCTGATCAAGCTTTGACCGGGCCGGCTACGATTATTATTGGTGGTGTTGCTGAAGGAATGCTTTCGGTGTGGGCTCCAGTGATGGTTACTGGCGTGGCTACGCTGCTTGCTTTCGGCTTTGCAAATAATTTTAGTTATGCTGACCCAGCCGATTTCGCACTTGGACTTTATGGTGTAGGAATCGCAGCCGTCGGTATGCTTTCTACGCTAGGTATTACTCTTGCAACTGATGCCTATGGCCCAATCGCTGACAACGCTGGAGGTAATGCCCAGATGGCAGAGATGCCAGAGGTTGTGCGAGAGCGAACCGATGCCCTCGATGCACTTGGGAATACAACAGCTGCAACGGGTAAAGGTTTTGCAATTGGTTCAGCGGCCTTGACTGCCTTAGCGCTGCTGGCGGCTTATGTCGAAGAAGTCCGGATTGGATTTGAAAGATGGGGTGAGTCAGCTGTCACGGTGACTGAGAGTGGTGCTGCACAGGCCGGGTCTTGGGTGAAGGTGTCAGATAAGGTGCTCGTGAAAGCTGGTGCAACACCTGTTGAAAACCAAACATGGCTCCTTGTTGATAATCGACAACTCCTTAAAGATATTCCTGACTACAAACAGCTTCCAGGCGGTTCTGTCATACAGAAAATGCCTGAGACGAAATCACTTCAGGCAGCACACGACCTCGTTGAGATACGAGCAGCGAGAATGGCTGACTTCATGCGTTTTTATGATGTGACACTAATGAATCCGAAGGTGCTTGTCGGTATGTTTCTCGGAGCGATGAGTACGTTTGTCTTCTGTGCACTCACAATGAAAGCCGTAGGCCGCGCAGCGAAGGGTATGGTTGAAGAGGTTCGCCGACAATTTCGTGAGAAGCCAGGGATTATGGAGGGCACTGAAAAACCAGATTATGCAGCACCGGTCGCCATTAGTACGAAGGCGGCGCAAAGAGAGATGGTGCTGCCTTCTTTGCTAGCATTATTGGCACCAGTTGTAACCGGCTTGCTTCTTGGGGTCGGCGGCGTCATGGGGCTACTTGTTGGGGGGCTTACCACGGGCTTCTGCCTTGCTGTCTTCATGGCCAATGCAGGTGGAGCATGGGACAACGCCAAGAAGCATATTGAAAGCGGTGTACACGGAGGTAAGGGTACTGACGCCCATAAGGCGGCGATTGTGGGTGACACGGTCGGTGATCCCTTCAAGGATACAAGTGGCCCGAGCCTCAATATTCTCGTGAAGCTTATGAGTATGGTAAGCGTGGTGGCTGCTGGACTTGTGGTCAGATATAGCCTTGAGGCGTTCGGCATCTTTTGAGTGACGGCTTTGGTTTTCGTGTTGAGGTAGCTCATTCGTCCGGTTCACGGGCGGGTGTTCTTACTACTCCGCATGGGCATGTGCAGACACCACTTTTTATGCCGGTAGCGACACTAGCATCGGTAAAAGGTGTGGATGTCGGTCGTGTTGCCGAGACCGGTGCCGCAATGCTACTGGCAAATACATACCATTTGCATCTTCGTCCGGGTGAAGAACTGGTGTCTGAATCCGGTGGCGTAGGAGCCTTCATGGGTTGGTCCGGCCCAACCCTCACAGATAGTGGTGGCTATCAAGTCTTTAGCCTTGCTCAGCAGGTTCAGGTAACCGATCACGGGGCAACGTTTCGGTCACATCTTGACGGCTCTCGGGTAGATCTAACTCCTGAGAAAGCAGTTGCCATTCAAGAATTGCTTGGAGCTGATATAGCAATGCAGCTTGATCATGTCATTGGCCTCCCGGCGGCACGCAATGACGTTGCTGAGGCAATGGAGAGATCTCTTGCATGGGGCGAGCGTTGCATTAAGGCTCGCCGGAAATCAGATCAGGCAATGTTTGGTATTGTGCAGGGAGGGCTTGATCCTGACCTGCGGGCAGCAAGTGCACGGCATCTTCGGTCACTACCGTTTGAAGGCTTTGCAGTTGGTGGGCTGTCGGTGGGAGAGGGCCCAGAAGCAATGGCATCGACTCTTCAGGTGACCGTCCCACACTTACCAAAAGACAAGCCGCGTTATCTCATGGGAGTTGGAAAGCCAGAAGACATTGTGAACGCAGTTGCAGTCGGGATCGACATGTTTGACTGTGTTCTACCAACACGTTGCGGTCGTAATGCACTCCTTTACACGTTTGATGGCCCGTTGCGATTAAGAAACTCGCAATATTTGACAGATCAGCGACCTATTGAAAACGATTGTCCATGCATGGCGTGTTGTCATAGTAGAGCCTACCTGCGGCATCTCTTTCTTTCAGGGGAGATGCTCGGTCCAGTTTTGGCCTCTATTCATAATCTTACCTTTTACCAGCGACTCATGAAGTATCTTCGTGAGGCCATTGTGGCCGACCAATTCGAGGCGGCCCGGGCAGATATTCTAGCTCGGATGAATTGAGGCTATCTTGCTCACGGAGGTGTGGAGTTGGCCTGTGCCCCGGTCATCTGCATTCGGCCTTGTCCATTAGAACGGTGGGAAACTACATTTGACCCTTTCAGTGGAGTATTTTGGCCTCACTTAGCCCCGAGTACGCTTTATGCAAATCTTTGACTATTCAGTGATTGCAGTGCAACTTTTTGCTGCTGATTCGAAACCCCCTGCAGGCCCTTTGGAATTATTGATCACGTATTTTCCGATGGTGCTTATCGTTGTTGCGGCGTGGTTTCTCTTGTATCGACCTGAAAGAGAACGCATGCGGAAACAACGGGAACTTCTCAATGATGTTAAAAAGAACGATCGTGTTATTACAGCATCCGGAATCGTTGGCACTGTCTCGAATGTAGATAGGGAGCAGGACCGAATAGTTCTTAAGGTTGACGAAAGTTCTAATACGAAAATTACATTTACGTTGGCCAGTATAAATAGAGTACTCACTGATTCTGATGATGAAAAACCAGCTAGCGCTGGGGCATGATGCCCACCTGGCTCACGTTGTTGATTAAACTTTTGATGAAAGAAGATTGAGATGAATGGCATGGATGGCTGGTTTGGATTGTTCGCTCAGGCAGTTGAGAACGCCTCTGTAGCGTGGTGGAAAGAGTCATGGGCGGTCTGGGTACTGACACTTGCTATTGTTCTTGTGCCAACATTTATTGCCTGGCTTGTCACGAGGCAACTAAAAGCAAGTGGCCTGTGGGGTCGTTTGTCGATTGTCCTCGTGGCACTTTCAGCAGGCCTTGTTGTAACTGCTCTTGGTTGGCCACCACGGATGGGTATTGATCTCAAAGGAGGAGTAATACTTGTCTATGAAATTGATGCTGATAAACAGCCAGACGGTGGCGTAAGCATGGATAAACTCGTCGCTGCTGTGAGCCGTCGAGTAAACCCAGGTGGACAAAAAGAGGTGACTGTTCGCCAGTATGGTTTAAATCAACTCGAAGTCATTGTGCCTGAGGTTGATCAAGCTGAAGTTGAATTTATTAAGCGAATCGTTTCGAGTGCTGGAGTTCTGGAGTTTCGGATAGTCGCAAACCCTCAAGATCCACGGCATAAAGACCTTATTGAGAAGGCAACCACTTCTTCTGGGAGCCTCGTGAGTTCAGGAGATCGATCAGTAGGTAGGTGGATAGAACTTGATACTCAGAAGATTAATCCAGCCGGCGACACGACTTTGGTCATACGAGAAACCGGCGATGGAACCCCCGAAGTCCTTGTAGCCCTTGACCGTTTTGACGTGACGGGCGATTTCTTATCACGGGCTTCAGGCGGGTATGACCAAAATTTACAGCCTTGTGTGAACTTTTCCTTCAATTCACAGGGGGCAGCGCTTTTTGGAACGCTCACAAGTCAGAATTTACCAGACCCGGCGAACCGTTTGCTAAGTCGCCTCGGAATCGTTCTCGATGGCGTGCTGCTGTCGGCGCCAACTATCCGAAGTACTATTTCAAGCGATGGGCAGATTACTGGGAGCTTTAAGCAGGAAGATGTTGAGTTTTTGGTTGGTGTATTAAATGCCGGTAGTTTGCCGGCTGCTTTGTACAGTGAGCCAATTAGTGAGCAAAAAATTAGTCCACAGTTAGGAGCAGATACGATTCGCTCCGGTGCTCAGGCAATGTTGCTGGCGACAATTGTCGTTCTGACATTCATGCTCATCTATTACAGATTTTCGGGCCTTGTGGCTGACTTAGCTGTGGTGCTAAATATTATTTTAGTTGTGGCCCTGATGATCTCCATCAAGGCTGCCTTCACCTTAGCTGGATTAGCTGGCCTTGTGCTTTCTGTGGGAATGGCTGTCGATGCAAATGTGTTGATTTATGAGCGAATGCGAGAAGAGTTGGACCGAGGCGCATCTGTTCGAATGGCTATTCGGAATGGTTTCCAAAGAGCCTTTTCAACAATTGTTGACTCTAATTTAACGACCCTCATTACAGGTATCGTGCTGTTTTCAATCGGTACAGATCAACTTAAGGGTTTTGCGGTTACCTTAATTCTTGGCTTGTCACTTAATTTGTTTACGGCTGTTTTTTGTTCACGAGTTATTTTTGATATCGCTGAGCAGAAACGTCTGCTGAAGAAGCTTTCAATGGCTCGCCTCTTCGGCAAAACGAACTATGCGTTCGTTCGATGGGTGCGACCCGCAGTTGTTGTGTCATTGCTCTTTATTTCCGTGGGTCTAGTTGCAGTATGGCAGCGTGGGCAAGGAATTTTCGATATCGATTTCACTGGTGGAACAAGTGTTCAGGTGGCATTTAAAGATGATCAGGGTCTGGATATTTCCTCTGTTCGAGAGGCTGTTTCTGGATTGCCGGATGTTGCCGTGAGTTCAGTAACAGTTGGCGATGTTGCGCCAAACTTGCGATATAAGATTGATTCTTCGGAACGCAGTTCGGAAGTGGTCGAAGAAACACTTCGTAGTGCATTTCCAGGGAGGTTGGCGACGTACTCAATGGGTTTTGGTGAAATTGTATCGACTGCCGGAAAAGCTTCTGGCGAGTCAAAAGGAGCTGAGGCTAATGAAGGCGAAGCTGGTAGCGATGCGGGTGCGAACGAACGTCCTCAGTCACTTGAATCACTAAGTACAGCCGTGGAGCTGGATTTTCCACAGAAAATAAATCAAGTAACGCTACAGGAGACTATTGAGCAAGCTTTCAAAAAAGCTGGTCACGAGGGTGTTGCCTTCGAATTGATATCGCCGGTGATGCAAACACGGACAAAACCGTATCGCACGTGGTCGCTGTCGACAGCGCTTGCCCCGGAAGCAACTCGTGACGTGTTAGAGCAGGTTGCAGGTCAGTTAGCGAGTACCCCAATTTATCTTTCAGCAAATCGGATTGGTGGGAAAGTCGCTGGTAACACGAAGGTGACGGCTGTTTATGCTCTCTTGGCGAGCCTTGTGATGATTGTCGCGTACGTCTGGTTGCGTTTTCAGAATGTGGCATTTGGTTTAGCTGCAGTTGTTGCATTACTTCACGATGTTCTTGTGACAATAGCCTGTATCGCTCTGAGCGTATTTGTTGCTCCGTATTTGGGTTGGGCACTCGTCGATGACTTTAAGATTAGCCTCGATGTGGTTGCCGCGTTGCTTACGATCGTAGGGTTCTCGATTAATGACACGATTGTCATTTTTGACAGAATGAGAGAAATACGTGGTAAGAGCTCAACGGTTTCAGAGGAAATGGTTGATCGCGCAATCAATCAAACATTAAGTCGAACAATCTTGACATCGGGCA